>NZ_RAWP01000017.1:0-123412 GCF_003668935.1 Corallococcus sp. AB032C
GGCGTGCCGCTTTCCATTTGAAGTTGCCGCGCAGCGTGTTTATTGCGTCCGTATGTGCGCCTATGTTTTTTTTTTTCAAGCAGAAGACGGCATACGAGGTTCATGAGCGTCTCGTGGGCTCGGAGATGTGTATAAGAGCCAGCCCAGCGTGAGGGCGGCCGCCGCGCCTGCGGCCCAGGCCATGGCGATCCGCAGGTCCGCCGAGACGGCACCCAGCCCCGACGCCAGCACCTGCGCCACACCCGCCGTCATCGTCGCGGCCGGCGCCGGGAAGCGCTCCGACCCCAGCACGGAGGGCTCCGGCACCAGCAGGTAGAACAGCGGCACCACCACCAGCGCCCCCACGACGCACCCCAACAGCTGCGCCAGGAACACGCGGCGAGGATCCGCGCCCAGCAGGTGTCCCGCCTTCTGGTCCGTGAGCAGGTCCGCGGAGGAGGACGCCGCGTTGACCGTGATGCCCGCCGTCGCCAGGTTCGCGCGCACATCCCCGGGCAGCAGCACGCCATACGTCAGCTGCGTCACCTGCCCCAGCGCGCCCACGGGGCTCATGTCCGTCTCCCCCGTGACACGACAGGAGATGAGACACAGCACGAACGACAGCGCCACCGCGAGCAGCGCGTGCGGCACCGGCACGTCGAAGCCCACCCGCGCCAACGCCACCGTCGCGGGCGTCAGCACCAGCATCCCCGCCACCCACCACCGCCCGGGCACCTGGAGCGCTTCAATGGGATGCGGTGCCTGACGCTGCCCGCGCAGCCCCCGCAGCGCCCGGCCCCACACGCGGGCCTGGAGCGCGAACTGCAACAGCGACGCGGTGGTGAGCGCCGCCGCGCCCGGCCACAGCGCCCACGCGAGGAAGTCCCCATCCGGAGCCACCACGCCCGCCGCCATCAACCGGGGCGCGACAACGCCATGGACGAAGAGTGCCCCCAGCCACATGGACGCGGTGACGCGCACGCCCAGGAGCGCGCCTCCGCCCACCGGCATCAACCCCGTCTCCAGCGCGAACCCCAACCGCTCCAGCGATACGCCCCCCAGCATCCCGGGAAACGCATACGCATAGGGCAAGCGCCCGAAGCCATCGCGCGCGAGCGTCAACACGCCCGCGATCAGCCCACCCACGCCCAGCATGCGCAGCCGCGGCCCCGCAGCCTCCCCTCCCGAGTGCAGCGCGCGAGCCGTCGCCGCCGCGGCCGTCCCGGACGCGAACGGAAGCTGCTCCCGGTCCACCAACTGCCGCTTGAGCGGCACCGCGAACAGGACGCCCAGCGCGGACAACAGGAACGTCCACGCCAGCAGCGTCACCCCAGGCAGGTGGTGCCCCGTCGTCAACAACCACGCCCCCTGCACTGACACGAGCGCGCCGCCCGTCGCATACCCCGCCGACGACGCCACCGTCTGCGCGCATCCCAGCTCAAGCAGGGACAACGGGCTCCCTGCGACGCGGGGGCTCAAGCGCCGGAGCGCCCCATGCGACGCGGACGCGAGCAGCGCGGCGGTGACAGCCACGCCGAACGCCACGCCCGTCTTCAGACCCGCGTAGAGGTTGGTGGCGCAGGTGAGCACGCCCAGCCCCGCGCCCAGGAGCACCGCGCGCAGGGTGAACTGGGGCAGCCGGTCGCCCTGGTACACGTGGGTGAGCCAGTAGGTGTCCACCTCCGCCTGCGTCGTGCCGGGGATGCGCAGCAGCGTCAGCGAGGCGTCGGTGGGCGTGTCCCCGGCGGGGACGGCGCGGGGAGCGGGGGCCGGCATGGGCCGTCCATCCTCTCCGTTCGTCCCCTCCCGCGCTACAACCCTGCTCCGTTGTGACCCGGGATGTCTCAAACCCTGTCGTCCCCGCCCGCCCAATCACAGGCACGCAGATGTCACAGACCTCAACCAGATTTAATGGGACATCAGGAAGTGCCGGATGCATACTCAATGTGAACCGAACAAACACTCATGGTGAGAAGGCGTCCGGTTCGCGGAGTTCCCCGATGCTCCACGTCACCCCCAGCTGGAAGCGCCTCGCCCTGTCGGCGATGGTGTTCTCGACTCCCCTCATGGCCGGCTGCACGGCCGAGCCCACGCGCGAAGCGCCGTCGGCCGCCGTGCGCCAGGACCGGGCCCACGACTCGCTGAAGATGTCGAAGCTGTACGCGCAGTGGAAGCAGCAGCACGCGAATGGCACCCAGATGCCGCTCGACCTGGGCGACGCGGACCAATACGCCTTCCTGATGAAGCGCCTGGAGGCGGCGGGCAACACCCCGGCCAACTCCCCGCGCCTGTTCTCCAGCCTGTCGCTGCAGCGCGAGCGCGTGCTGGCCCAGAAGGCCTCCGGCGATGTGAAGGCGCAGACCACGACCGCCGAGTGGTGCGGCCACCTGCTGCCGCTGGAGGAGATTGCTCACGGCAACGGTGAGACGACGTTCCAGGGCTCGGGCTACCTCACCTGCGCGGGCGGGGCGGACTACTCCTACGTGGACTTCAACGCGTACTCCACGACGCCGGAGCGCCAGGACTTCCAGTTGCTGGCCACGACGGCCACGGAGGACTACCTGGCCAAGACGCTGGAGACGGATCCGCTGAACGTGGTGCTGGACGCGGGTCCGGACCGGGTCCTGTATTACGACTCGGTGGGCATGGCCTATGACGAGGCCAGCGGCCGGATGGAGACCTTCTACTCCACCGCGGACACCACGGTGCTGCTGCTGCCGCCGGGCCTGAACTTCGACCACCCCCGCGAGCTCATCGGCACGGGCCTGCCGGGCAACGCCATCCGCACCTGCCTGGAGCGCGGCTCGGCGACGGGCGCGCTGGACTGCGACTACACCCTGGCGAAGAAGGACGCGGCCGGCAACATCACCGCCTTCGCGGGCGGCTACACGGGCGTGGCGGCGGTGAATGCCCAGCAGTCCGTGACCGCGAAGAAGTGGCTGCCGGACACGACGGCCTACTGGCCCACGCCGGGCGCGTTCAACGCGGCCAAGCTGTACCTGGCGGCGCGAGGCACCTACGTGACGGGCCTGCCGGCCAACTGCACCGTGACGACGGTGAAGAGCGAGGTGAACATCGTCCTCCTGAGCGCGGGCGGCCGCTGCAAGGTGAACAACGTCGCCGCGACCACGCCGGGCTCGGTGGTGCTCACGGGCAGCCTGCCGCTGGGCACGGGCCTGGACGCGTCCAGCATTCCCTTCAACGGGCTGATGGACCTGGGCACGGACTGCCTGGCCCACGAGCAGGACGTGGCGATGCAGGCCTTCACCACGGTGAACGCGACGTGCCCCCGCTCCGGTGGCGGCTTCAGCCCGGTGACGCGCGTGGGCTTCCGCCGGCTGGCGGTGCTGGACTTCAAGAACAGCTGCCTCGCGGCGGGCACGCGCGTGCTGCGCGCGGACGGCAAGTCCGTCCCCGTGGAGTCCGTGAAGGTCGGTGACCGCGTGCTGTCGAACGCGGACGGCCGCGCCCTCACCGTCACCACCGTGACGAAGGGCACCGAGTCCCAGCCGATGGTCCGTCTGAAGGCGGGCAAGGGCCAGGACGTGCTCGTCACCAACACCCACCCCATGGTCAGCCGTACCCGCGGCGTCGTGACGGCGGGCGAGCTCGCGGTGGGCGACGTGCTGCTGACGAAGAACGGCGAGGCGACGCTGGCCTCCGTGGAGCGCGTGCCCTTCAAGGGACAGGTCTACAACCTGACCCTGGGCACGGACACGGAGCTGCTGGACGTGGGCGCGAAGGAGCACACGCTCATCGCCAACGGCTTCCTGGTGGGTGACGCGCGCATGCAGACGGACCTGGCGCGTGAGAAGCACCCGCCCGTCTCCTCGGACGTGCTGGCCGTGCTGCCCGCCGCGTGGCACGCGGACTACCTGAACAGCCGCCGCTAAGCGGCGTCAGGCCTCGCGCGAACGCAGCAGGTAGAAGACGTAGCCATAGCTGTCCCCGTGGCGGCGGTACAGGTTCACTTCCTGTTCCGCCGCCGCGATGACCTCGCGCAACGCTGCGTCCGCGGTGGGTCGCAGCCGGTCGATGCGCTGGAGGAGCGGCGTGTAGTAGTCGTCCCACCACGCGGACGCGGGCAGCGTGAAGGTGTCCAGCACCGTGAAGCCCGCGGCCTCCGCGCTGGCGCGGTTCTGGGCGATGGTGCCCATGGACGGGTACCCAGCGGACCAGAAGCGCACCGCCTCCGGAGGACGGACGTCGGTGAGCCAGGTGCACTCGGTGACGGCCACCTGTCCACCGGGCGCGAGCAACGGCCGCCACTGGCGCAGGCCCTGCTCGAAGCCCATCAGGTAGATGGCGCCCTCGGACCAGAGCAGGTCGACGGAAGCAGGAGGCAGCGACAGCGCGCTCATGTCCTCCTGGCGCGTGACGATGGCGTCCGCCAGCCCCTGCTCGCGGGCCTCGCGCTCCAGCCGGTCAAGATAGGGCCGGTGCAGGTCCACGGCGGTGACGCGCGTGCCCAGCTCCCGCGCGAGCACCAGCGACTGCCGTCCGGTGCCCGCGCCCAGGTCCAGCACGCGCGGCGAGGGCGGCAGCGGGGACAGGCGCCGCAGCGCTTCCCGGGTGCAGGCGTCACTGCCGGGCCCCAGGCGGGGCAGCTCGTTGTAGAGGGTGAAGAAGGCGTTGACCGTCTGGCGCAGCTCACCGGAGCTGCGCTTCACGTTGCCCTGGAGCAGCGGGACGCGCTTCCAGTGCTCCTCGATGCGCTGCTTGAACAACTCCGGCATGGGCAGGTCCGCGCGCAGCGTGGTCCACGTGTCGAGCGCGACCTCCACGGCCCCCTTCACCACCGGGAGGACATCGTCGTCGCTCAGGCCCAGCTTGCGCGCCAGCCGCTCGAAGCTCTGGAGCGACACGTCCTCGAAGCGCTTGGACTTCGCCAGGTTCAGCGCGAGCTGGTCCTGCGGCATGTACTGGATGGTGGAGACGAAGTCGTACGCGGGCGACAGCGTGGGGCGCGTGCCGTCCGGGTAGTAGAGGGACCAGTTCTTGTGGTGCGCGTCGCCGTTGCCGCACGCGATGATGAACACCAGCCGCCGCAGGAACTCCTGGAGCGCGTCCAGGCCCGCGACCTTGAGCAGCACGTTGGCGATGGTCTCGTAGTTGTACTTCTTGTACTTCTCGTCGGAGTACAGCCCCAGCACCTGCGCCAGGTCCTCCATGTGCACGCGGCGGCCGGGGGACGGCCGGTCGAAGCGGCGGATGGCGTACGCCAGGTCCTCGCGCAGGGTGATGCCCTCCGGGAGGCCGTGCAGGTCGGCGACCGGGAGCAGTTGGAGCTCCGGCACGTCGATGCCGGTGGCCCGCGCCCAGGTCATCACGGACAGCTCGTTCTCCGGGACGCGGTCGTAGCGATTGTCCGGGAGCTTGACGATCCAGTCTCCGCCCAGGCCGCCCATGGGCAGCGTCATGCCCCGGTCGCGCCGGAGCATGGAGAACTTGAGCTGCACCCCCGCGAGCGAGAAGCGCAGCGGCTCACCGTCCGACACGGGTTCGGCCGGGACGTCCACGAGCGGCGCGTCGTGGCCGGCGAGCTCGCCCGCCGGGCGGATGATGACGGCGCCGGAGAGGTCCGCGCCCAGGTGGGCGATGAAGAAGAACTCGCGCTGCCGGGCGATGTGCTGGCGTTCGGAGATGAGGTCGCGCAGCGGGCCTTCGGGCAGGAGGTTGGAGAAGAACGGTGGCAGCCGCATGCGGCTGGTGTGGCGGCGCGACAGGTCGTCCTCGAAGAACTGGCCCAGGACGGGGCGCGGGTAGCGCTGGCGGTAGTCCTCGGAGAGGCTGAACTCGATGCGCTCGTCCGCGAGCAGCGTGAGCGTGCCGACGTGCACGTCTCCAATGAGGACATCGAGGATGCCCGTGGTGGACACAGGGAGCGTGGGGTCCATGTCAGTCCTCATCGTCGTCGATGATCATCGACTGGAGCGAAGGCCGGTCTGAGTCGTCCCAGCGCGTGCGGGCCTCCATGAACTGGCGCAGGACGGGCTCCAGGACCATCTGACGCAGGTGGAGGAACGCACCGTCATTGCGCCGCAAGGACTCCATGGCCTGCGGGCTGAGCCCATGGCTGTGGAGGATGTCCTCGCTGGGAGGCGGCTGCGCTTCGAGCATCTGGGAGAGGGCGTGTCCCGGCACCGGAGGATGGAAGAGGAAGTTGAAGGTCCCTTCCATCAGGCGCCGGACCGTCCTCCGGTCGAAGACCCGCTGCGTGGTCCACCGCGGGTCACCCGCGGGAAGGATGGGCTGGAAGCCCTCGCCCTGCTGCTCCAACAGCTCCCCGGGCTCCAGCACCGCGCCCGTCAGCAGGTGGCGCGGCTGGAGGGACAGCATCGCGATGCGCAGGACCAGCGGCGGCCGCGCGATGGAGTGGGGAATGACAGGCATGCCCGTCTCCATCCACCAACGGATGAGCGGCGGCGGCACCTGCGCCAGCAGCGTCTGAAGGGAGCGCTCCTCGTCGGAGCGGATGGCCGCGAAGACCTGGAGAGCCTCCGGGGGCTTCAGCTCCCAGCCACCAAAGACGATGTGGCGCCAGATCCAACGCGACAACAGCTCCCGCGAACGCGGTGTCGGCTCCGGGTGCAGTTGGAAGAACCGCGTCAGCAACACCAGTGAGTTCTCGGGCGCGGGCAGCAGCTTGAGATGCGGGATGAACGCATCGCGCTTGAGGAACACGATGGCGTCCCGGAGCGCCCGGTCCGTTCGGCGGACGGTCTCCGTGAGTTCGTCGTCCTGGTTGAGCTGTTCCTGGTAGCCCCGCGTGAAGTCCAGGCCGCGCACGGCCAGCACGGCGCGCAGCAGCAGTGACTCCGGGATGCTCCCGAAGCCCAGCTCCCGCAGCCCTTCGGTCACCGACTCCAGGCTGAGCGAGCGCGAGCCCACGTACAGCGCGTTGAACACCTCTTCATCCGTGAGCGGACGGCCCGCGGTGTTGAGGCGCTTGAAGATGATCCGGAGGACCTTCTCGTCCGCCGTGTCCACGACGTAGGCGGGCACCTGGTACTCACGGATGGCCTTGCCCAGGCGGATGGCGGCGCGCAGGTGCTCCGGGTGCGCTTCCCGGTCCGGATAGCGATTGAGCCAATGGAGCAGCGACTCGCTGTCCAGCACCTCGTTCATCGGCAGCCAGTGCGGCGGCGGAGCCCCTGTCTCCGGGGGTGCATGCAGCTCCCCCGTCTCCAGGTCGAAGTAGAGGTGGAAGTCGTCGCGTCCGGCCTCGTCGCCATACGCCGGATGCAGCAGCACGCCCGCGAGCGCCGTCACGCGCTGCTGTCCGTCCACGGCCCACAGGCCCTGGCTGGTGGAGGGTGCGTCGATGCGCACGGGTCCGAAGCTGACATTGGCGGCGGGGGCTTCCCGGCGCCAGAACAACAGGGTCCCGATGGGATAGCCCCGGTACACGCTGTCCAGCAGGTCGCGCACATCCTCCGCGGTCCACCGCAGGGGGCGCTGGAAGTCGGGGATGCGCACCTCGCCGCGCCGCACGCGGTCCAGCAGGTCCTCGATGCTGAACGACTTCGTCTCCGGGCGCCGCGTCAGGGGAGCGGGCATCGCGATCCTCCTCCCCCGGGTCTGTAACCCGAAGCTTTAGAACCCGCCACCTACACCGTGGAGCCACGTCGCTTCGGCAGCAGCACCACCAGCCCCAGCGCCACCAGCCCCGTCACGGTGGACAGGACACGGCCGCCCTGCCCCACCGCGTTGATGTCCAGTTGCAGGTCCAGCAAGGCGTTCGCCAGGTTCCAGCCCCAGTGCAGCCCCACGGCGCCCCACAGAGAGCCCGTGCGGGCCACGGCCGCCGCGTACGCGAGCCCCGTGCAGAACAACATCAGCCACTCCAGCGGACCATTCCCCAACCGGTACACGTGCGTGAGCACGAACACGCCCGCGGACAGGGCTACGTAGCCCACGCCCTGCCCCGCCACCGGCCACGCGCGGTACCAGAAGCCGCGCGCCACGATGTCCTCCGCCACCGACGGCACGAACGTGGACACCCCCACGCCCAGCACCGCCACCAGCAGCGCCGTGCCCATCAACGGCTTCTCCAGGGGCTGCACGCGCATCACGCCCACCGCCACACCCACCAGCACGGACAGCGGCTTGAGCACCAGCATCACCGCCAACGCCCGCGCGAGCGCGGAGCCACGCCACTCCAACGCATACGCGTGAAAGCCATTGCGGTAGCTCAGCCACCGCCCCACGCCCCAGGCCACCGCGTGGAAGAGCAGCATCAGCGCCGCCGTCACCGCGAAGCTGCCCAGCACCCGGCCGCCAATCCCCTCCGGCGCTTCGTAGCAGGCGTACAGCACGGCGAACGCGAGCGCGCAGCGCAGCGCGACACCCGGGGGAGACGATGACTCAGAAGGTGAGGGGCTCATGAAGGAGGCCCCTCATAGCGCGGGAAACATCCCCACCGCACAGCCTCCTGCCGTGGTGACTGACGCCATCCTCCTGGTGACTGGAGTCACCGCCGGGACGCCCGCCATGGAGTCCCCACCCCTGGGAAATCCACGTGTTACGAGCGACCCCGGGTCGGCATGCCCGCTGCAATGAGGTCAGGGCACGTCGCAGCTCAGACCCAAGGTGATAACCATGATCGACCTCAAGGCCACGGCCCGCTCCTCCTCCCTGCTGCGCCCCACCACCGCGGAGTCCGCGCTCGTCAGCCCGAAGGCCCAGCTCTCCGCGGGGCCTGTCGCGGACGCCTCCCGGAGCATGCCGGCGCGGGGCTTCAGCCAGGTGGACTCGTTCGAGCCCGCGATCATCAACCGGCGGCAGCCGCGCGGGATGTCCGCGATGGAGGGTATGTCAGACATGCTCAGCGCCCCGGCCGCCTTCGCCCCGCGGGGACTCCCCCCGGAGCTCCAGAACCTGGCGCCGGCTCCGGCCGCGACCCAGGCACCGGCTCCTGCTCCGCAGCAGGCCTCCAACGGCGTCCCCAGCGCCAATGACAAGCGCCCGGCCGGGGACAACCGCTCCGCCGCGCAGATTGTCGACGACACGCCCGCGCTGAAGAACCTGGGCCGCCAGAAGGACATCAAGTTCGACCAGCTGTGCAAGCAGACGGGTGTCGACCCCAAGCTGGACCTGAAGGATCCGAAGCAGAACGCCGACGGCGTCTACCGGCTGGCCAAGGTGCTGGAGTTCATCGACAGCGCCAAGGCCTCCACGGGCGGGGACCGGGATAGCAAGGTCCAGGGCGGCGTGGGCGACGGCAACATCGAAGGCATCACCAAGGATGGTGACGCGCGCCACGGCACGGAGGCCGGCATGGTCAAGGACTTCGCCGAGAAGGGCTACTCCTTCCTGGGCGAGCACCAGCTGCCGACCACGAAGGACACCCACGTCAAGGCGGACGGCAGCAACAAGGACAACTTCCAGTGGGCCGCGGGCGAGGCCGGCAAGGCCCTCTGGTTCCTGCCGGGAGTCAGCAACGTCCTGACGGGCGTGGGCAACTCGGAGGGCGGCTTCAAGGGCGTCCTCGAGGGCGCCGCGAAGGGCTACGTCAACACCCTGAAGGGCGCCGCGGAGGGCGTCATCGGCTCCATCACCAAGGGCCGCGCCAACCCGGCCGGGATGATCTTCGGAGGCGTCATGGGCGCGCTGGGCAGCACCGAGGCCGCCCCGCAGCCGGTGAAGGACATCGCCAACATGTTCTAGGGCAGAGGCTCCGTCCGGTGCTTGCGCGCGGGGTTCTCCAACCCCACGCGGAACCACCGGTAGCCGTAGCCTTCCAGGGTGAGCCCGTGGCGCTGTCCGTCCACGGGCTCGGAGTGGTCCTCGCTGAGCACGTTGAACAGCGTGCACGGCTCCTCGCCGCCCGGATCCAGCTTCACCGTGCAGGGCCGGGCGGACAGGTTGTGCAGCACCACCATCGCGTTGCCCTTCCACTCGTACCGGATGGCCAGCACGCCCTTGTTGCCCGTGCGCAGCACCTTCCACGCGCCCCACCCCAGCTCCGGACACTCCTTGCGCGCGCGGATGATGCGCTCGGTCCAGTTGAGCTGCGAGGCCGGGTCGCGGCGTTGCTGCGCCACGTTCACCTGCCGGAAGCCGAACGGCCCCTCCGACACCAGGGGTTTCACCGGCGCCTCCGCCAACGTGAAGCCGCCGTGCGGCTCAGGGCTCCACTGCATGGGCGTGCGCACCGACTGCCGCTCCACGAGTGACAGGTTCTCCCCCATGCCCAGCTCGTCGCCGTACCAGAGCACTGGAGTCCCCGGCAGTGAGAACATCAAACTGTAGGCCACTTCGATGCGGCGGCGGTCCCCGTCCAGCATCGATGCGAACCGGCGGCGCAGGCCCCGGTCATACAGCTGCATGCCCTTGTCCGGCCCCAGCGCCTCGAAGACCGCCAGCCGGTCCTCGTCCGACAGGCGCCCCAGGTCCAGCTCGTCGTGGTTGCGCAGGAAGTTCGCCCACTGCGCCGTGTGCGGCAGTTTGGGAGCTGACTTCAGGGCCTGCACCAGCGGCGTCACGTCCCCTCGCGTGAGCGACAGGTAGAAGTTCTGGTTCGCCAGGAAGTTGAACACCATCTGCATGCGGTCGTTGTCGCCAAAGAACTCCACCACCTCGTTCATGGTGACGTTGGCTTCCGCGAGCAGGATGGCGTCGCCTTTGCGCCATGAGAGGAACTCGCGCATCTCCTCCAGCAGCTTGTAGGGGTTCTTCACGTCCGGGTTCTTCACGCCCTTCAGCTCGACGAGGAAGGGCACCGCGTCCACCCGGAAGCCAGACACGCCCAACTCCAGCCAGTACCCCATCACCTTGAGGATCTGCTCGCGCACCTCCGGGTTCGCCACGTTGAGGTCGGGCTGGAAGTCGAAGAAGCGGTGGAAGTACCAGAGGCGTGCCTCCTTGTCGTACGTCCACGTGGAGGGCTGCACGCCCGGGAAGACCATGCCCTTGTTGGCGTCCTTGGGCCGCTTCTTCGACCAGACGTAGTAGTCGCGGTAGCGGCTGTCCGGGTCCTTGCGCGCGGCCTGGAACCACGGGTGTTGATCCGACGTGTGGTTCACCACCAGGTCGATGATGACGCGGATGCCGTGCAGCTTCGCCTCGTGGGTGAAGGCCACGAAGTCGCCCAGGTCCCCCAGGCGCGGATCCACGCCGTAGTAGTCGCTGATGTCGTAGCCGTTGTCGCGGTTGGGCGTGGGCTGGAAGGGCAACAGCCACAGGCACGTGATGCCCAGGCCCGCCAGGTAGTCCAGCTTGCGGCGCAGGCCCGTGAAGTCCCCCACGCCGTCGCCGTTGCCGTCCATGAACGTCTCGACGTCGAGGCAGTAGACGACCGCGTTCTTGTACCAGAGGTCTTCAATCATGCCGTTCCCTTTAGCCCTCCGCTCCCAGGTGGCATCCGGCGACTCCCGCGCGCCGTGAGGAACCCCACACCCGGGGGTCGGCAGGCTTCGTTCAGCCAACACTCGCGCTGAAGCCGCTGGGTATGCTCGGGCGCATGCCCACCGAAGTGCTGTCCCGTCAGGCCCTCAACCGCGCCACGCTCGCGCGCCAGTTGCTGCTCACGCGCGAGAAGATGACCGTGCCGCGCGCCATCGAGCACCTGGTGGGGCTCCAGGCCCAGCTCGCGCGTCCGCCGTACCTGGCCCTCTGGTCGCGCCTCCAGGGCTTCCAGCGCGACGCCCTCACGAAGCTGGCGCTCAAGCGTGAGCTGGCGCGCGGCACGATGATGCGCGGCACGCTGCACCTGATGACCGCGAAGGACTACCTGCGCTACCGCGGACTGTTTCAACCCCTGCTCAACACGGCCATGCGCTCCGTGCTGAAGGAGCGCGCCGCCGCGCTGGACCTGCCCGCGCTGCTGGCCACCGCGAAGCCCTTCCTCCAGGAGAAGCCCCGCACCTTCGAGGAGGTGCGCGCTCACCTGATGAAACACCATGTGGACGGCGATGAGCGGGCCATGGGTTCCGCCACGCGGATGGGATTGCCGCTCGTCCAGGTGCCCGAGGAGGGGCTGGAGTGGGGCTGGCCCGGCAACTCCGGCTTCACGCTGGCGGAGTCGTGGCTGGGCGAGAAGCTCTCCACGGATGACGACGCGTCACCGCTGGTCTTGCGCTACCTGGCCGCCTTCGGTCCCGCCACCGTGGCGGACATGCAGAGCTGGTCTGGCATCAAGCCGCTGAAGGACGCCTTCGAGAAAGTGCGCGGCAAGCTGGTGGAGTTCCGCGACGAGAAGAAACGCGTCCTCCTTGATTTGCCCAAGGCCCCGCGCCCGCCCGAAGAGACACCCGCGCCGGTGCGCTTCCTTCCGGACTTCGACAACCTCATCCTCTCCCATGCGGACCGGACCCGCGTGGTGCCGGAGGAGCACCGCGCGCTGTTGTCCACGAAGAACCTGCGCGTGCTGAACGTGTTCCTGGTGGACGGGCGCACCGCTGGCGTCTGGACCACCGAGCGTGCGAAGGGCACCGCGACGTTGGTCTGCAATGCCTTCGATGCGCTGAAGAAGCCCGTCCGCGGCGCGCTGGTGCAGGAGGGAGAGGACCTCCTGCGCTTCAGCGACCCGGACGCCGCGAAGGTGGCGGTGCGGTTCGCAACCTGATAGCCGCGCCAACTGCGAACCCATCCCTGTAAATCACCGTGATGGCATTGAGCGCGGCCGCACTCGGGCCTGCGGATTTGACTTCCGGGGGACTCCCCATTTCCTTTGCTGCCGCAACAGGAGTCTATATACACATCAATCACCACCCCTCTGCGCCACGGCCCGAGACATGGCCATGGCGGCGCAAAGGCTGGCGTCAGACAGCAACGGTTCAATCAATCCAAGGTGCCTTCATGACAACGGACTTGCAGGTCAAGAAGTTCAACTACGTGTTCAAGTGGTTCGACCAGAATGGCGATGGATGGATCACCCAGGACGACATCGAAAAAATGTCCAAGCTGTTCACCGCCCTGGCGGATGAGACTGATCAGAAGAACAAGAGTGCGATGCACAAGGGTTTCATGAACTGGTGGAACCTCCTCCTTGAGGGCCGTGAGGACAAGGCGAGCGAGAAGATCGGGAATCCAGAGTTCATCCGCATCATGGATGCCGTCGTGATCGCCCCGAAGAACTTCGAGATTGCCGTGGGCAATATCGTCGATGGGTTGCTGGGCGCTCTTGACCGGGACGGCAGCGGCAGCCTCTCGCTGAAAGAGTACGTGGGGATGTACGACGCGCTTGGAATTCCTCCGACCACCTCCACCGAGTCCTTCAGTCGGCTCGACCGGGACGGCGACGGCGAGATCAGCCGGGCGGAGTTCCATCAGGCCCTCTTTGAGTACTACCTGAGCGCGGACCCGAGCGCTCCCGGCAACTGGCTGCTGGGGCCCATGGATGTACTCAAATAAAGTGCGGAGCCCGGTTTCAACTGCCTGACCTCCCATGCCGGCTACCCGTGACCGTGGGTAGCCGGATTTCTCTTGGGTGGAGTACGGCCGGCACACCGCGACGTCACGGGTTGTGCGAACGGGTCTCGGGAAACAGGACGAGTTGGGCGACGACCTGGCTATGAGATTGTCGCAGGACATCTTCATCGGCTTGCGAGTAGCTGCCGCCGGCACAAGGCCAGCAAGCTCGACGGTTTGGCAGGTGCTGCGAGGGTCAACGATGGGCGCCGCTGGCCACGCACGCAGCTTCTTCGAGAGCCCGTTCGAGGAGTCTTCCCGATGAAGAAGGTCATCTTCGCCTGTGTACACAACGCTGGCCGATCCCAGATGGCGGCTGCGTTCTTCAACGCCATGGCAGACCCGACGCGAGCGCACGCCATTTCCGCCGGTACGCAGCCGGGTGCCCGTGTGCATCCCGAAGTTCAGACCGTCATGGCCGAAGTGGGCATCAACCTGTCGGAGGCCAAGCCCCAGCTGCTCACGGATGAACTCGCCCGAGATGCACAGTGGCTCATCACCATGGGATGCGGGGATGCGTGCCCCGTCGTGCCTGGCTTGAAGCGGAGCGATTGGCCCCTGGAGGACCCCAAGGGTCAATCCCTGGAGCGCGTGCGTGAGATCCGGGACGAAGTGCGCTCTCGAGTGGTGGACCTTCTGTCCCGAGAGGAGTGGCGTCGATGACCCTCGCGATACGCGCTGCCCGCCCCGGTGACCTGGTTGCAATCCAGGCCCTTCTTTCTTCGACGGGACTGCCCCTCCAGGGTGTGACGGAGCATCTTCCGCACTTCCATGTCGCTGAGCAGACCGGAATGTTGCTCGCTGTCGCCGGGCTGGAGGTCTACGCAACGAGCGGCTTGCTGCGTTCCGTTGCGGTCGCGGAGGAGGTGAAGGGGCGGGGTGTAGGTTCCGACCTGGTTCGGCGCGTCCTTGCGAAGGCCGATGAGGACCGGCTCGCAACGCTGTACCTGCTGACCACGACGGCCGCGGACTACTTCCCTCGCTTCGGCTTCGTCCGCATCGACCGGGGCTCGCTCCCTCCCGAGTTGAACGCATCCGAAGAGCTCCGTGGGGCATGCCCGGCGAGTGCAATCGTGATGCGCCGCTCCGCGCTGAGCTTGCCCGGGGAGGCGCATCTCGCCTCCTGACATGCCCTCGGGGCATGCGCCGCCCGGTTTGACTGACTTGTCGGACCCGGCGGTTATGACCGGGCTCTGCACACCGCACCGGAGTGCAACCAGGAGGCTCGAGCGATGGGCAACCGCTGGTGGGCGGTGCTTTGGCCATGGTTCCTTCCCATGCGAGGGGAGGCCACGGCGTCGTCCAATCCGGGCCTGGCCGCGCACCTGCTGGCGGGCTGGGGAGGACGGCTGGGTGTTGGAGGTGCCTGGAGGTGGACTCGCGCTGAAGTCCTGCTGGGGTGTGTGGCCCTCCTCTTCACCGGCTGCGCCTCGTTGCCTCCCGGTCCCGGAAGGACACTGAGCTACACGTCCCGCACGGACATGGACGTCCCTGGTGCGCGAGCTTCGAGCGACGACGCGCCGCGCGCATCCGCCCCGGAACCGAGCGTCAAGCGGATTGAGAGAACGCCACGGCTGTACCGCCGCAAGGCCGTCCGCGAAGAGGCCACGGGGGCAAGCCCCGTTCGTGCGGTGGCGATGGCGGACGTCGCCCGCTCTGACGACGTGCAACCGGATTCCTGGGAGCAATTGCTGAGGAACGCGGGGCTGGAGGCGAGGGACGAACGCCCCCTGGGACGCGCGCTGACGCCCACGCAAGCGGCGCGACTGATGGGGGTGCTTCTGGGCAAGCCCGTCACGTTGAGCACCTTCCCGCCTCGCATGGCCGCGGGCTTCATCCTTGGCGAGGTGATGGAGGGAGGCGAAGTCACACGGAAGGAATTGTCGCGGCGGGTGGAGCGCCTCTCCCGGGAGCAGATCGCGGTGTTGAGACCCGACGGATATCTGGCGTGGGCTCTCACCGGACGCACTCAACAAAAGGTAGCACCTGTCGCTTGGAAGGACGGCGCCTTCCGCACGCATGGCTTCGAGCTGGGTCGCTTCTACAGCGGCAAGGGCGGTGTCTTCCGCGCCGTGGACGCACAGCTTCAGGCTTCGGACTGGCGGCCTCTGGCCGAAGTGTATGACGACGCGGACGTCATCAGCCGCACCCTGGATGGAGCCGAGGACGCCTTCGTGGAGCTGTACCACGCACTGGGCCAGGTGCTCACCCGTCCCGTGGATAGCATCGCGGGCCTGAGCCACCTGCCAGCGGGCGTGGCGGCGCTCATCGCTTCATCGCCCATGTACTGGGAGCGCTTCCAGTCCATGACCCGTGGCGAGCAGATCCGCGAAGTGTCACGGCTGACGACAGGGCTGCTCCTCACCGGGGGAGCTGCCTCGGCCACGACACGGACGCTGAAGGGGATGGCGGTCGGCGCGGAAGTCTCGGTGCCGGTGCTCTCACTGTCAGCGGAGGGTGCGCTGGTACTGGAGCGCGTCGCCGTTCCAGCAGGCCGCGCGGCGGCAACACTGAGCGGCGGTCCTGGTGCGGCCATCATCCTCCAGCGGGCAAACACCCCCGGCAACGGTCCGGCTCCGTCCAAGGGGCCCGGCCAGTGGGCGCCCGCCAACGAATCGATGTCTCCGCGTGCCCGGGGCTACCAGGAGCAGATCACCGGACACACGGCGGATGAGGCGTATTGGGTCGGCGGCACGAGTACGAAGGCCGGAGGCGTCAAGTTCGATGGGTTCAGGGATGACGTGCTCCTGGACGCCAAGGGGCCCGGCTACGCTGCGTTCTTCAATGAGGACCTCTCCCCCAAGAATTGGTTCACGCTCTCGGGCAAGGCCGAGGAACTCGCGACCCAGGGAGCGCGGCAGGTCGAAGCAGTCCATGGGATGGGGATTCGGATTGAATGGCACGTCGCCGAGAAGCATGCGGCAGACTCCATTCGGAAGTTGCTAGAGGGCAATAACGTTACGGAAATCATCGTCATCCCTACCCCGGTGCACCCGTTGAAGCCGTGAGAGATACACCACATGACGACCCTCGCTGATTCCAGGATCTATCCAGAGACCTACTACGCCGGTGCCTACTGGGGTCCGAGACGAGAGTCCCCTGAAGCGTGTGCCCAGCGTGCTGCGGCCTTTTTCAACCTGCTGGCCGCATGCGACCCCCTGCTGGCGCACTGGAACAAGATCCCCAAGCCGCGCGGAAAGGGACGCAAGACGCCTCTCATGCCTCCCGACCTGCCCACGCTGACGGAAGCGTTCCGGCGTGGCGTCAACCGCGAACCGGGCGGACCCGCCTTCGAGCAATTGGGGCTGAGGGTCAGCGCATACAACGACGGTCCTCCCAACGAGATGGTGATCGTAAATATGACCTGCGGGAGCTACTCGCAGCGCAAGTCCGCCAACGTCTGCGTCCTGTCTCTCCCATCCAAGGGGGAGAGCGCGGAGCGCCTCATCACGGCCTCGATGCTGACGAAAGTGACGCGCAGCATGGCGCTGGCCTGGGAACCCGATTGGGCAGTGGCCATGTCCGAGACGTATCGGGCGATGGACGGCAGGCAGGGCCAGGACGACCCGTGGCTTGGCTGGGTGACGTACCTCGCCCGTGACCGGGGCACCGTGCCACACCTGCCCGCCCCCGTGCGCATCGAGCCGGTGGAGGACAAGGGCACGCTGATCATCCTCACCCCCGAACGATTCACCGTGGCCAACCCCGAGCACATCGCACTGGCGCGACGGGTGCGCGAACTGCTGGCCCAGGCAGGGCTCATGCGAACAGCTGGAGCAAATCCTCCCGAGTGATGGCAGCGGCGCCCGAGGCTTCGCTGAGCGCGGCTTCGAACAGGGCGCGCTTCTTCTCCTGGAGGCCCAGGATCTTCTCCTCCACCGTGCCCTGCGACACCAGCCGGTAGACCATCACCGGCCGCTCCTGCCCGATGCGGTGCGCTCGGTCCGCTGCCTGCGCCTCCACCGCGGGGTTCCACCACGGGTCCATCAGGAACACGTGGTCCGCCGCCGTGAGGTTCAGGCCCGTGCCTCCGGCCTTCAACGACATGAGCAGCACCGGCGCGCCGTCCTGGCCCTGGAAGCGCGACGTCACCTCGCCTCGGTTCGCAGTCGCTCCGTCCAGCCGATCGAAGCCGATGCCCGCTCCCTTGAGCCCCGGCTCGATGAGGTCCAACAGCGACGTCCACTGGGAGAAGACCAGCGCCTTGTGGCCCTCCGACACCGCCGTCTCCAGCGCGTCCACCAGCGTCTGCACCTTGGAGGACGTCTTCGCGTGCTGCCCCGGCACCAGCGCGGAATGGCAGGCCGCCTGTCGCAGGCGGAGCAATGCCTCCAGCGCCTTGAGCACGCTGCCACCCTCGTTGAGCAGCGCCACCACCTCCGCGCGCGTCGCGGCCATCACCGCGTCGTAGACGGAGCGCTCGCGCTCATCCAACTGCACGTGCATCACGGAGTCGGTGCGCGGCGGCAACTCCGGCGCCACGTCCTTCTTGAGGCGGCGCAGGATGAACGGGCGGATGCGGCGACGCAGGCCTTCCGCCGCTCCGGGCTTGCCGTCCGCGATGGGCTGCGCCGTCTTCTCCTCGAACTGGCGGCGGCCTCCCAACAGACCCGGGTTGGTGAAGTGCATCAGGCTCCACAGTTCGTCCAGGCGGTTCTCCAGCGGCGTGCCGCTGAGCGCCAGCCGCAGGTTCGCCTTGAGCCCGAACGCCGCGCGCGACACCTGGCTCTCCGGGTTCTTGATGGCCTGGGCCTCGTCCAGCACCACCGCCTCCCACGTGGGCGCGCCCAGCACCGCCGCGTCCAGGCGCAACAGCGCGTACGTGGTGAGCGTGATGTCCGCCGCGGGGTCCAGCTTGCGGCCGGGGCCGTGGTACACGCAGACCTTCAACGACGGCCGGAAGCGCTGCAGCTCCGCCACCCAGTTGGGCAACACGCTCGTGGGGCACACCACCAGCGACTTGGGGCCCAGGATGCAGATGGTCTGGAGCGTCTTTCCCAGACCCATGTCGTCCGCGAGGATGCCGCCCAGCCCCGCGCCCTTCAGGAACGACAGCCAGCTCACGCCCTGCTGCTGATACGCGCGCAGCGTGGCGTTGAGCTCCGCGGGCAGCACCGGCGGAGGCAGCTTCTCGAAGCCCTCCACCAGCGGGGCCAGCTTGTCCAACCCCGGAGGAGGCGGCTGGTCCAATGACTCGCACAGCTGGGTCAGCTCCGGCAGCGCGTGGTTCGCGACGCGGCCGTCCTCCTGGCGCGCGGCCAGCAGATCCGCCACACGCTGCCCGTTCTTGTCCAGCCACGCGCGCGGCAGCGGCGCCCAGCCACCACCGTCCAACGGCACCAGCCCCAACCCCTCCGTCCACGCCCGCACCACCGCCGCCGCGTCCACCGTGCGCGCCCCGCCCTTGCCGCCCTCCACCTCGAACTCCAGCGTGAAGCGCACCTCCGGCACGCCCGCGCCGGACGCGCCGCCGTCCACGCGCAGGGACGGCTTGAGGCGCATGTCCGGGCTGACGATGCCCGCCGCGTCGCCGCCCAGGTCGCCCCGGAACTTCCGCAGCTTGTCCGCGAAGCGCATCATCTCCGGGCCCTGCACCGTCAGCCGGCGGCCAGGCACCAGGTTCAACTCGTCGCGCAGCTGGTGGAGCAGCTTCTGCTCCGCGGCCTCGTCGCGCAGCGGCACCGCGCCGCGCAGGTACACCATGCGCCCGTTGTCGATGCGCACCGTCGGCGGCGCGCCGTACACCAGCGTGGGCAACACCGACAGGCCCTGCGTGAGCTGGTTCAACTCCAGGAGGATGCGCGGCTTCAGGTCGCGGTCCACCGACGGCAGGCGGCGGCTCCGCATGTCCACCGGCATGCGCCGCGCCAGCTCCGGGAGAATCTTCGCGGACAGCTCGCCCAGCTGCTCCGGCGAATACGTGCGCACGAGCGGCAGGTGCTGGAGCCACGCGCCCGTCATCGCCGTTTCGCCCAGGCGCACCAGGGACTCCGCCGTCAGCGCGACTCCGGGGCTCACCACCTCCGTGATGCGCGGATCCCTCGTGATGGTGATGACCCACTGCTGGCCCTTGTCCTCCACCTTCGCGCGCGGGGGCAGCACCTCGCCGGACACCGCCACCGGCCGGCCGTCCAGCAGCACGTTGCGCGCGGGCTCCAGGGCCCGCAGCAGCGCGTCCAGCTTCTCCGCGAGCAGCGGCCCCCGGGTGCGCCGCTCCAACAGGCGCTCCATCACCAGGTCCACCTGCTCCACCTGCAACGTGACGCCGGCCTGGGGCTTCGCCAGGCGCCCCGTGAGGTCCTCCAGCGGCTCCTCCGTGCCGTCCGCATGCGCGAGGACCCGGTGCAGCTGCAGCCCTCCCTCCACTCGAGTGAAGCGGTACACCACTCGCGACCAGCGGTCCGACACCGCCTCCAGCGGCGCGTCCTGCTTCTCCGCCTTGTCCAGCGAGATGGCCGCCGCGACCACGTGCTCGCACGGGTCCACCGGGCTGGGGCAGTCGCACTCCCACGCCTCGTCGCCCGGGTAGAGGACGACGGTGAAGGCCACGGCCCGGCCCGCCACCTTCACGCGCAGCTCGATCTCCGAGGCCGAGCGCGACTGGAGCGCCACCGCGCCGTCACGCGCGAGGCTGACGCCCCTGGACCAGAGTCCCGGCTTGGCTTCTTTCCGGACGGCTTCGAGGAGCTGGGTGTTCTCGGACATGGCAGGCGGATTCCCTACGCCCCGCCACGCCCTTGCGCAACGTCGGATGCGCCCCGGATGACGGCCAGGCTACTCGTCGTCGTACGACGGCTCGAAGAGGTAGGTGAGCTTCACCATGAACTCGCGGCTGAACACCGGCAGGGGCGCGTGTCCGCCGTTGTAGGGCTGGGCCACCCGGAAGTCGCTGCCCAGCAGGTTGTAGACGCCCGCGCCAATCTCCAGGCCCTTCGTCCCCACGTTCTCCGCGCGCACGAAGAGGTTGAGCAGCAGCCGGGGCGACAGCGTCTGGACCTCCGACACGCCCTCCTCGTCCGGCGCCCCCACGGCGAAGCGCTGGCCCACCAGCACGGCGGTGGGGCTGACGGACAGCCACGGCAGCACCTTCGCCGTGCCCGTCAGCGTCACCTTGTGCGTGGGCAGCCCGGTGAAGGCCTTGGGCTGGCCGGGCACCAGGTAGTCCTCCACGTCGTTGCGCCCGCCCGGCCGGTAGAACGAATAGCCCGCCTGCGCGCGGCCCCAGGACCCGCGCAGCCGGTAGTCCAGCTCGATGCCCCGGCTGCCCAGGCGGCCCAGGTTGCGGTACGCCTCCGACGCCGTGACCGGGTCGTACGAATAGATGATGGGGTCCGTCACGCCCACGTCGAAGGCGTTGGCGCTGAAGCTCTGGCCCTCGCCCAGGCGTACGGTGGCCTCCAGCTCGTACACCGTGGTGCGCTCCGGCCGGACGTCGTCGCCCAGGGAGATGTTCTCGATGCCCGGCGCGCGGAAGGCGCGGCTGTACAGAGCCTTGCCGCTCACCGGCCCGAAGGACTTGAGCAACACCAGGCGCGGCACGAACGAGCTGCCGAAGGCGCTGTGGTCCTCGAAGCGCGCGCCCGCCACCACCGTGGCGATGGGGTTGTCCGAGTACACCTCCATGAAGGCCGCCACGTTGCGGTAGGAGACCTCGTCCTCGTCGCCGTTGAAGGGCTCCTGCTGGCCGATGCCCGCCGGGCCCCGCAGCTGTCCCTGGTCGAACGCCAGGTCCACTCCGCCCGTGAGCTGGAGGAAGTCGAACGCCGCCCAGCGCGCCAGGGCCCGGCCGCGCAGGCGCCGGTAGCGCTTGTCGTAGAAGAAGGGCGACGACTCGTCCGAGTCCCGGTAGGACTCGCCCAGCGTGAGGTTCAGCCGGGGGATGATTTCAATCCGGTCCGTGGGCCGGAAGCGGTCGCTCAGCTCGGCGTGGAACGACTCGAAGTCGGTGTTCGCGGGCGTGGGCAGCACCTCGTCCACGGAGACCACCGACGTGGTGTCCTGGCGCTGGTACAGGATGCTCAGCTGCAGGTCCCGGTAGCCCACGCCGGCCTGCACCACCGTGGGGTCCATCGCCGACGCGCCGTTCATGCTCGCGGAGTCGCCGTAGAAGTCGTCGAACACGGCGTCGCTGCGCTGCCCCTGCCCCAGCGACGCGGACGCGAACGCGCTCAGGCCCGGCGCGCTTTCAAACACCTTGCGGCCGGACACCGTGAGGCTGCGGCGGCCCAGGCCGTGCGCCAGCTGCCCGTAGGTGCCCACCACCAGCGCGTCCGTGCTGCCCTGGATGCCCCGGGTGATGACGTTGATGACGGCCAGCTCCGCGTTGCCGCCGTAGATGACGGAGCCGGGGCCGCGCACGACCTCGATGCGCTCAATCAGCTCCACCGGGAACTCGTGGCCCAGCTGCATCGTGGAGTAGAGCTGCTCGTTCATCTCCTTGCCGTCGATGAGGAGCAGCACCTTGCCTTCCTGGCCCCACAGGCCCCGGAAGCCCGGCCCCACCGTGCCGGACACGTCCACGCCGAAGAAGAAGCCGGGCACCTGCAACAGCACGTCCATCAGGTCGCGCGCGCCGGAGGCCCTGATTTCGTCCGCGGTGATGGCCGTCACCACGGCCGGCGAGTCATGCAGCTTCGTGATGGCGAACGACGCCACCTGGCTGTGCACCTCCGGCTCTTCCTCCAGCTGCTCCTGGGCGGAGGGCATCTCCCCGGGGTCCAGGGTGGGCTCCGGCGCCGTCTGCGCGAAGCCCGTGCCCGCGCCCAGCAACGCAAGCCATACACACACACGACGCCCGTGCCTGGTGAAACCCATACGAAACAACCTTCTCGAAGTTTGGGGGGTAGGTTCTGGGACTGCGGGGACTGCATCGAAGGCGGGCCGAAGCCTTGCTTCACATCACTTCACTTCACGTCACTTCACGCGCACGCGGGTGCTGCGGCCCGGCTCGACCTCCACGGTCATGCGCCGCTTCACCTCGCCGTTGACGCGGACCTCCACCTTCGCGGGGCCGGAAGGCAGGGCCTGCGCGGAGATGGGCGGAAAGCCATACGGCCGGCCGTTGATCCACACCTCGCCGTAGAGCCCCGGCGACGTCACCTCCAGGTCGCCCCGCTGCGCCACGGCGGCCTTCGCCACCGAGGGCTCCGGCGGCTTCGTGGGCTCCGGGTCGCGCGGGGACGCCGCGGGACCACTCGCGGCCGGTGGCGAGGCCGGGACCACGGCCGCCACCTGGGCCACGGCCGGCTTCGGCGCGGGCGGCGTCAGCTCCGCGGAGAGGTCGCGGTTGAGCGAGCGCACCGAGTCCGCGTCCACCTCCACCGTCTCCTCGTACAGGCGGCGGTCGCCCTGCGCGAGCACCACGCGGTGCGCGCCCGCGGACACCGGCAGCCGCGCCGGCGTCATGTCCACCGCCCTGCCATCCACCATCACCACCAGCCCCGGCGGCGTGGACGTCACCAGCAGGAGCCCGCCCTTCGCTTCTTCCTGCGGAGCGGCCTGGGCGACCGGCTGCTCGCGGGCGCCACGCTTCCCGGGGCGCGTGCGGGACGGCGTGCGGTTGGGCGTCGGCTCGCGCGGCGTGGGCGCGGTCCGCGTCTGCTCGCGCGAGCGCAGGTCGGTGGCGATGCCCAACAGCCGCGTCAGGTCGCTGTCCCCCTCATCCGGGCGCAGCTTGAGCGCCTCCGTGAACTGCGCGACCGCGCGCTCGTAGTCGCGGTCCTCCAGCGCGGCCAGACCCGACGCGCGCAGCGCCCGCACGAGCCCCGCGTGCGAGTCCTCCTTGGGCGGGGACACGGACGCCACGGCCTTGGGGAGGACCACGGCGGGCGGGGAGTCGGGAGGCCGCATGACGACGGGCTCGGGCTGCGCGGCCTTGCGCGAGCGGACCACCAGGTACGCCCCGGCGTTCACGGCCACGGTGCCCAGCAGGATGACGGCGACCCAGGTCTTCTGATTCTTCACGTTCAAAGTCCCACTTCCCACGACGACACGGTGCGCCCGCCCTTCACGCGATGAACAGCCAGAACACCACGCTGCCCGCCAGCGCGACCCCCGCCGCCGCGGCCAGCCCCCAGGGGAACGCCCCGGCCGCGGCCGCTTCCGGCGATGGGATGACGCCCGTGGTGGAGCCCGTCCCGGTGCTCCGGGGCAGCATGCCCGTGGGCACCAGCGCGCTGGGCTCGCGCAGGTCCACCGCGTGCTCCAGCGGCGCGAAGGGCGACGGGCCGGAGATGCCGCTGGGCATGCGCGTGGAGCCCATGCCCGAAGCATCCGCCGACACTCCCGGCGACGAGCCCACCAGGGACCCCGGCACCGCCAGCGCCGTGGACACGCGGCCCGTGGCGTCCGGAGGAAAGAGCGTGGCCATCAGCGCCGCCAGCTCCCGGCCGCCGGACGTCCAGTGCTGCGCCGTGCGGTAGCGCTCCAGGTCGTCGTGCAGCTCGCGCGCCGTCTGGTAGCGCTGCGCGGGATCCTTCGCCAGGCACTTGAGCAGGATGCGCTCCAGGTCAGGCGAGAAGCCCGGGGCCACGTGCGACGGCGGCGGCACGTCCCCCGCCGACGCGGCCATGATGGTGGCCTCCATCGAGTCGCGCTTGAACAGCCGGCGCCCGGTGGACGCTTCGTAGAGCACGATGCCCAGCGAATACAGGTCCGAGCGGTGATCCAACTCCCGGTTCGTTATCTGCTCCGGGGACATGTACGCGTACTTGCCCTTCACCACCCCGGCCACCGTGCGCTCCAGGTTCACGGAGCTCTTCACGATGCCGAAGTCCGCCAGCTTCACGATGCCGTCGCGAGACACCAGCACGTTGCCCGGCGTGATGTCCCGGTGCACCAGCTTCAGCGGCGTCCCGTCCGACAGCGTCTTCGCGTGCGCGTACGTGAGCGCGTCCGACATGGCCAGGCCCACGTCCACCGTCACCCGAGGCCCCAGCGGGATGTTGGCCGCCGCCGCGTGCCGCATGATGCGGTCCAGCGACTGGCCTTGAATCCACTCCATCGCCAGGTAGTACTGACCGTCGATCTTCCCGAAGTCGAACACCTGCACGATGTTCGGGTGCGTGAGCAGCGCCGCCACCTTCGCCTCGTCCGCGAACATCCGCGCGAAGGGCTCCAGGTTCGCGTACTCCGGCAGGATGCGCTTGATGACGCACGCCTTGGAGAAGCCGTCCGGCCCGTCAATCGTCGCCAGGAACAGGTGCGCCATCCCGCCCGTGGCGAGCCGCTGCACCATTCGGTACTTCCCGAAGAGGATGTCCACCCCGGGTGCGGCCGGCGTCGGCGTCACGGTATCAACCCTGTCCAAATTGTACTCCCAGGACGGAACTCGCAATTCCCGGAAGATACCTATGCCGAGACCTCCCCACAAGTTTCGCACACCGTGTCAACAGGTTTTGCGGTGAATACACCTTTACAACGTGACGGATGGGCGACGGGCGGGTGTCCCGGCATATCCTCCCGGTCCTCCGCGCATGGCGACCTCCCCCTCCGACGCCCCGTCCCCGCTGGCCGCTCTCCGTCCGCTGTCCGCCCGGGACATCCGCACCCTGGGGCTGGCGGCGCTGGGGGGCGCGCTGGAGTTCTATGACTTCATCATCTTCGTGTTCTTCACGGCGGTGATGGGGAAGCTGTTCTTCCCTCCGGAGACGGCGGACTGGCTGCGGCAGCTGCAGACGTTCGGGCTGTTCGCGGCGGGCTACCTGGCGCGGCCGTTGGGCGGCATCGTGATGGCGCACTTCGGGGACCGGACCGGGCGCAAGCGGATGTTCACGTTGAGCGTCTTCCTGATGTCGGTGCCCACGCTGTGCATGGGCCTGTTGCCCACGTTCGCCACGGCCGGGTACGCGGCGCCGCTGCTCCTGCTCACGCTGCGGCTGTTGCAGGGGGCGGCGGTGGGCGGCGAGGTGCCGGGCGCGTGGGTGTTCGTCTCCGAGCACGTGCCGGAGCGCCGCGTGGGCCTGGCGTGCGGGACGCTCACCTCCGGGCTCACGCTGGGCATCCTGTTGGGCTCGCTGGTGGCCACCGCGGTCAACACCGTCTTCACGCCGGAGCAGGTGCTGGCGTACGGCTGGCGCGTGCCCTTCGTGGTGGGCGGCGTGTTCGGTTTCTTCGCCGTGTTCCTGCGCCGCTGGCTCCAGGAGACGCCCGTCTTCGAGGAGATGCGCCAGAAGAAGGCGCTGGTGCGCGAGCTGCCGCTCAAGGCCGCGCTCCGGGGCCACGCGCCCGCCGTCGTCGTGTCCATGCTGTTCACCTGGGTGCTCACCGCGGGCATCGTGGTGGTCATCCTGATGACGCCCACGCTGATGCAGCAGCTGCACGGCATCCCGCCCGCGAAGGCGCTGGCGGCCAACAGCGTGGCCACGCTCACGCTCACGCTGGGGTGCATCTGCTACGGGCTGCTCGCGGACCGGCTGGGGCCCACGCGGGCCATGGCCATCGGCTCGGGGATGCTGCTCGTCGCCGCGCAGCTGTTCTACCGGGGCGTGGCGGCCGCGCCGGAGCACCTGGTGCCTCTCTACGCGGGCGTGGGGTTCTGCGTGGGCGTGGCCGGCGTGGTGCCCGCGGTGATGGTGCAGGCCTTCCCTCCGGCGGTGCGCTTCTCCGGCCTGTCGTTCTCCTACAACGTGGCGTACGCGCTGTTCGGCGGCCTCACGCCGCTCGCCGTGACATTAGCCCTGAAGCAGAGCCCGCTCGCGCCCGCGTACTACGTCTCCGCGGTGTGCGCGGTGGGGCTCGTGGTGTCGTTGTTGCTCTTCCGGGGCTTCACCGCCCGTGCGAGCGCACCGGACGAGCAGCCCGCGCCGTCACGCTGACGACGGGCCGGCCGCCCACGTGGCTGTCCGGGGTGTTGACGTGTAGCCGACAGATGGGACGCGCGGGTTCACGAAGCCAACCCCGTCCGGGGCGCGTCGGCTATGCGGAGAGGACAGCGGAGGGGGCTTTGGACATGCCCCGTTCCCCTCCCGTGCGCACCTTGTCCCGGCGCGCGTTTCCGGAAGACGGAAGCTCCGCGCATTGACCCTCTCCGACGGAACCCGGCATGCCCAGCAAGACTCCTCTCTTCCAGAGCGGCATTCCCAGCTTCGACGTCATCCTGGGTGGAGGCATCCCCGCTCGCCAGTCCTTCATCGTCACCGGCACGCCCGGTTCGGGGAAGACGGTGCTGTGCAGCCAGGTGGCCTTCGCGGCCGCGGCGCGCGGCGTTCCCGTGGTGGTGGCCACCGTCACCTCGGAGCCCCACGACAAGCTGATGGAGGCCCTGTCCGGCTTCTCCTTCTTCAAGCCGGAGCTGCTGGGCGAGAGGTTCTTCATCATCAGCGCCTACTCGGCGCTCAAGCGGGGTGCGAAGGAGGCCCGGGAGCTGCTGCTGCAGACGGTGCGCGAGCGCGGCGCGGCGATGCTCTTCATCGACGGGCTGCGCTCCATCCGCGACCTGTGGCAGGACGAAGCGCGGCTGCGCGAGTTCCTCTATGAGCTGGGCATCGGTCTGGCCGCCAGCAACTGCATTGGCCTGTTCACCACGGAGTATCCGCTGGAGCGGCTGATGGCGCTGCCGGAGGCCACCACGGTGGACGGCATCGTGTCGCTGTCCGTCCAGACGCACGGCGCGCTCCGGGTGCGCCGGGTGGAGGTGGTGAAGCTGCGCGGCCGGCCCCACCTCACGGGTGAGCACACCATGGCCATCCACGAGGAGGGCGTGGAGTTCATCCCGCGCCTGGAGGCCACCCCGGTGGACTTCCAGGACGAACCCCCCACGCTGAAGCGCAAGGGCTTCGGGTTGCCGGAGCTGGATGGGTTGATGCACGGGGGGCTGCCGGAGCTCAGCACCACGATGCTCGCGGGCAGCATGGGCATTGGAAAGACGATCCTCGCCATGCACTTCGCCGCGGACGCCGCGCGCCATGGGGAGAAGGCGCTCTTCGTCTCCTTCTTCGACGCGCCGGCCATGCTCACGGCGCGCGCCCGGCGCGTGGGGCTGGACGTGGCCCCCCTGCTGCGCGATTCACGGCTGGTCTTCCACTACGTGCCGCCCATGGAGGTCGAGGCGGACGTGCTCGTGCGGGACATCCTGCGCAAGGTGGACGCGCTCGGCGTCCAGCGGCTGGTGCTGGACGGACTCTCGGACCTGGAGCTGGCCATCCTCGACCCCGGGCGGCGGCGCATGTTCATGGCCTCGCTCGCGATGCGGCTGCGCATGCGGGGCATCACCTCCCTGTTCACCCGGGAGGTGCCGAAGATCGTCGGCACCGAGCTGGACTTCAACGACGCGCCAGTCGCCATCCTGGGAGAGAACCTGCTGCTGCTGCGCTACGTGGAGCTGCACGGTCAGATGCACCGGATCCTGTCCGTGCTCAAGATGAGGGACAGTGAATACGTCACCGACCTGCGCGAGTTCCTCATCAAGGACACCGGCGTGAAGGTGCTCGCGCCCATGCGCTCCGCCGTGGGACTGCTGACGGGTCAGGCCCGCCCGCTGGGGACCTCCATTGGAGGGCTGGGTGAATGAGCCTGGTCCTCATCGCGGAGGATGAAGAGGCGCTCCTGGAGGTCTTCTCCGAGGTGGTGGAGGACCTGGGCCACCGCGTGATTCGCGCGCACAACGGCGAGGAGGCGCTGCTGCTGGCGCGCACGGAGACGCCGGACCTGGTGGTCAGCGACCACATGATGCCCCGGCGCACCGGCATGCAGCTCTTGCACGCCATGCGCTCCGAACCCACGCTGTCGGACGTGCCCTTCCTGCTCCTGAGCGCGGCGCGTCCCCAGGGGCGCGAGGCGGCCCAGACCTTCCTCGCGAAGCCGGTGGACCTGACCACCTTCGAGCAGGCCGTGAGCAACGCGCTCCAGTACCGCGAGGCGACCCGCACGGACGCCGCCCCGGCCGCGCGCGAGCCGGTCAGCTCGGTGAGCCTGGCCCGCGAGGAGATGCTCAACTGGGTGGCGCACGAGCTGAAGACGCCGCTCAGCTCCGCGCGGCTCAACACGCAGCTGCTCCTGCGCAAGGTGCAGAAGCGAGGCATCGACGACGAGCGCCGCTCCGCGGAGGGCGTCCTGCGCCAGTTGGATCGGATGAACGGACTGGTGACATCCATCCTGGACGCCTCCCGGCTGGCGGACGGGAAGCTGGAGCTGAAGCTGGCACCCACGGACCTGACGCTCTTCCTCCAGGAGCTCGTCCAGGAGTGGCGCGAGCTGCAACCGGAGATGGACTTCTCCCTCCACGCCGTGGAGGCGGTGGAGCCGCTGATGCTGGACGCGGAGCGGCTGCGACAGGTGCTCAACAACCTGGTGTCCAACGCGGTGAAGTACAGCGGCACGTCGCGCCACATCGAGCTGGGCGTAGCGCTCAACCCGGGCCTCGTCCTCATCCACGTGCGCGACTGGGGCGTGGGCATCCCGGCAGGCGCCCTGCCCCACGTCTTCGACCGCTTCCAGCGCGCGGACGAGGACCGCGGACGCGGCCACGGCCTGGGCCTCTTCATCGCCGCGGCCCTCGCGAAGCTGCACGGCGGCTCGCTGTCCGCCCGCTCCACCCTGGGTGAAGGCTCCACCTTCACCTTGCGCCTGCCCCGGCGGAACTGAAGCAGTACTGCACGTTTCCGCCGGAACTCCATCTAAACCAACCAGATTGGAAGTCCACGAACACCCGGCGCTCTCGGTGAATTAGAAAGCGAGTGTGTCCACGCCTCCTTCGTCCCGCCTGTCCTCGCTGCGCGCGTTGAAGCACCGTGACTTCGCCTTCCTGTGGGGCGGCGCGGCGCTGTCCAACATCGGCACGTGGATGGAGGTGCTGGCGCTGGGCGTGTACGTGACGAAGGTCACGGGACGGGCGGAGTGGACGGGCGGAGTGGCGGCGCTGACGTGGCTGCCGTCCATCCTCTTGTCGCCGCTGGGAGGCGCGCTGGGGGACCGGTTCGACCGGCGCCGCGCGGTGGGGCTGGGGGCGCTGGTGCAGATGGTGCTCGCGGGGACGCTGGCGGCGCTGGCCTTCAGCGGCGGGCTGACGGTGCGCTGGGTGGCGGTCATCTCGTTCCTCAACGGCTGCGCGGTGACGCTGTTCATGCCCGCGTTCTCCGCGCTCATCGCCGTCTCGGTGCCAAAGGAGGACCTGCACAGCGCGCTGAGCCTCAACTCGGCCCAGGCCAACCTGGGGCGCATCTGCGGCCCGGCGCTGGCGGCGCTGCTCATCGCGCACACGGACATCGGCTGGGTGCTGCTGCTCAACACGTTCTCCTTCGGCGCGGTGATGCTGTCGCTGCTGGGCGTGCGGGGTGCTCCGGCCGCCGCGAGGCCTGCGTCGGCCGAGGGGGTGTGGGCGGGCATCGTGCGAGGCTTCCAGGTGGCGCGCTCGGACGAGGCGCTGCTGATGGCGATGGGCGGGACGCTGGCCATCGCCGTGTGCATCGCTCCGTTCACGGCGCTGGCGCCCGTGATGGCCATCCGGGTGTTCGGCCAGGACGCGGGCGCCACGTCGATGCTGGTGACGGCGCAGGGCGCGGGGGCGTTCCTGGCGGCGCTGAGCGCGGGCACGCTGGCGGACTGGATGGGACGGGGGCGGCTTCTGGAGGTGAGCCTGCTGCTCATCGGTCCGGCGGCGGCGGCGTACTGGCTGTCCCCGTCGCTGGGCATGGCGACGGTGGCGGTGCTGGCGCTGGGGGCGCTGTACATGCTGACGCTCACGGGGCTGGCCACGCTGTGCCAGGCGCGCGTGTCCGGCGAGTTGCAGGCGCGCATCGCCAGCCTCAACTCCATGCTGCTGTTCGTCGGCTTCACGGTGGGCGTGTGGTCGCAGGGCGCGCTCGCGGACCGGCTGGGCGTCCGGCCCGTCATGGGGGGCGCGGCGTTCGGGTTCCTCCTCTTCACCGTCTTGCTGCGCACGCTGCGCTCGCGCGGCTTCGCTGCCTACGAGACCTGACAGGGCCTTCACCATGACGACCTCCTCGCCGGTTGCCCCGGGCAAGAAGCGTGTCCCGCTGCCCCTCGTCCCCAGGACGGAGGCCCTGCCGCTGTCCTTCATGCAGCAGCGCCTGTGGTTCCTGGCGCAGATGGAGGGCACGAGCGCCACGTACAACGTCTACTTCTTCGTGCGGCTGACGGGCGCGCTGGACGCGGGCGCGCTGGAGCGGGCCCTCCAGGGAGTCGTGGACCGGCACGAAGCGCTGCGCACCACCTTCGCCGCCGTGGACGGCCAGCCGGTGCAGCGCATCGCCCCCGCGCTGACGCTGACGCTCCGCCGGGAGGACCTGTCCGCGCGAGGACCGGACGGGACCGCGAGGGAGCGGGCGCTGCGCGAGCACGCGGAAGCCGAGGCGCGCACGCCGTTCGACCTGGCGCGAGGGCCGTTGGTGCGGGCCACGCTGGTGCGGCTGTCGCCGGAGGAGCACGCGCTGCTCTTCGTCACGCACCACATCGTCTGCGACGCGGTGTCGCTGGGGTGGATGGCGAACGAGCTGAGCGCGCTCTACACCGCCGCCACCCGGAACGAGCCGCCCCGGCTGCCGGAGCTGCCGGCGCAGTACGCGGACTTCGCGCACTGGCAGCGACAGACGCTCGCCGGTGACTTCCTGGAGGCCGAGCGCGCGTGGTGGAAGGAGCGGCTTTCGGGCGCGCCTCCCGCGCTGGAGCTGCCCACGGACCGGCCGCGTCCGCCGCGTCAGACGTCCCGGGGCGCGGTGTACCGCCTGCCCATGCCGCAGGCCCTGGCCACGGGCATCCGCGAGCTGAGCCGCAAGGCGGCCGTCACGCCGTACATGACGCTGCTGGCGGCGTTCCAGGTGCTGCTGTCGCGCTACAGCGGCCAGGAGGACCTGGTGGTGGGCACGCCCGTGGCGGGGCGCGGGCGGCGGGAGGTGGAGCGGCTCATCGGCTTCTTCGCCAACACGCTGGCGCTGCGACTGGACGCGTCCGGCGACCCGACGTTCCTCGCGCTGCTCGGCCGCGTGCGCGAGGTGTGTCTGGGCGCGTACGCGCATCCGGACATGCCCTTCGAGCAGCTGGTGGACCTGCTCGTGCCGCAGCGCGACCCCAGCCGCTCCCCGCTGTTCCAGGCGATGTTCGTGCACGTGAACTCGCCGTGGGCCGCGCTCAAGTGGCCCGGCCTCACCGTGACGGAGCTGGACTTCGAGCCCGGTGTCGCGCGCTTCGACATCACCCTGTTCCTCTACGACGACCCCAGCGGATTGGAGGCGCGCTGGGAATACAACGCGGACCTCTTCGACGAGGCGACGGTGGCGCGCATGGCCGCGCACTACGCGCGCCTGCTGGAGGGCGCCGTCGCGAAGCCGGAATCCCCCGTGTCCCTGCTGCCGCTCTTGACCGCGCGCGAGCGGGAACGGGCGGTGAGGGATTGGAACGACACCGGCGCGGACGTGCCGTTGCATCCCGGCGTGCACGCCCTCTTCGAGGCCAGCGTGCGCCGGAACCCGGACGCCATCGCGGTGCGCTTCGGAGACGCGAGCCTCACGTACGCGGAGCTGGACCGGCGGGCCAACCGCGTCGCCCATGCGCTGCGCCAGCGCGGCGTGACGCCGGACACGGCGGTGGGGCTGTGCGTGGACCGCTCGCTGGAGCTGCCGGTGGGCGTGCTGGGCATCCTCAAGTCGGGCGCGGCCTACTGCCCGTTGGATCCGGCCTATCCGCCGGAGCGGCTGGCGCTGATGCTGGAGACGTCGCGCGCGAAGGTGCTCGTCACGCGGCGTTCCCTGACGTCGGGGCTGCCGGAGGGCGGCGCGGAGCGGCTGTTCCTGGAGGACGGTCTCTCCACGCCGGACACCGCGCCCACGCCCGCGGGCGGACCGGACACGCTGGCCTACGTCATCTTCACGTCGGGCTCCACGGGCGTGCCCAAGGGCGTGGCGATGCCGCACCGCCCGCTCTTCAACCTCATCCAGTGGCAGGTGCGCCGCTCCACCGCGCCCCGGGGCCGCACGCTCCAGTTCTCCGCGCTGAGCTTCGACGTGTGCTTCCAGGAGATGCTGCCCACGTTCGCCGCGGGCGGGGAGCTGGTGCTCGTCTCGGAGGACATGCGGCGCGACGGCCGGGCCCTGCTCACGTTGATGCGCGACCAGGGCGTGGAGCGCATCTTCCTGCCGTTCGTCGCCTTGCAGCACCTGGCGGAGGTGGCGGACGCGGACGGCCTGTTGCCCACGTCGCTCAAGGAGATCAACACCGCGGGCGAACAGCTCCGGATGACGCCCGCGCTGCGGCGGCTGCTCCACGCGCTGGACGGGTGCGCGCTGGACAACCACTACGGCCCCACGGAGACACACGCGGCCACGGCCCACGTGCTGAAGGGCAACCCGGACGCGTGGCCTGACCTGCCGCCCATTGGCCGCACCATCACCAACGCGCGCACGTACCTGCTGGATGCCCGGTGGGAGCCGGTGCCCGTGGGCGTCGCCGGCGAGCTGTACATCGGCGGCGCGGGGCTGGCGCGCGGCTACCTGCACCGGCCGGACCTCACGGCGGAGCGCTTCCTGCCGGATCCGCTGAGCCCGCATCCGGGCGCGCGGATGTACCGCGCCGGTGACTTCGCGCGGTACCTGCCGGACGGCACGCTGGAGTTCCTGGGCCGGCGCGACGCCCAGGTGAAGATCCGCGGCTATCGCATCGAGCTGCCGGAGGTGGAGGCGGCGGTGGCGAAGCTGCCGGGCGTGAAGGACGTCGCGGTCATCGCACGGGAGGACGCGGCGCGGGGCAAGCACCTGGTGGCCTACGTGGTGACGCAGCCCGGAGCGGACGTGGACGCGAGCGGGCTCAAGGCGGTGCTCCGCGACCGGCTTCCGGAGTACATGGTGCCCGCGGCCTTTGTGTTGCTGGACGCGTTCCCCCTCACCCCCAGCGGCAAGCTGGACCGGCGCGCCCTACCCGCTCCGGACGACGACGCGGACTCGGCCCAGGCCTTCGTGGCCCCACGCACGCCCCTGGAGACGGAGGTCGCGGGAGTCTTCGCCGCGCTCCTGCGCCTGCCGCGCGTGGGCGCGCACGACCACTTCTTCGAACGGGGCGGCCACTCCCTCCTGGCGACCCAGGTCACCGCGCGGCTGCGCGACCGGCTCCAGGTGGAGCTGCCGGTGCGGGTCCTGTTCGAAAACCCCACCGTGGAGGAGCTGGCCGCCCACCTGGCCTCGCTGAGGCCAGCGGAGGACGGGGAAGCGCCGCCGCTCGTGCCGAGCCCGCGCGACGAAGTCCCCCCGCTGTCCTCGGCCCAGGCGCGCCTGTGGTTCCTCACCCGGATGGATCCGGACGGCTTCTCGTACAACCTGCCCTGGTTCACGCGCTGGAGCGGGCCGCTGGATGACGGCGCGCTGGAGCAGTGCCTCCAGGCGCTCGTGCGGCGTCACGAGGCGCTGCGCACCACCTTCGTGGAACACCAGGGCCAGCCGGTGCAGCGCATCGCCCCGGCGCTGCACGTGCCGCTGCGGCGCGAGCGCGTGTCCTCGGAGGCGGAGCTGTCACTGCGCGCGGAGGCGGAGGTGCGCCTTCCCTTCGACCTGGCCCGTGGGCCGCTCGTGCGCGCGACGCTGGTGCACGTGCGGGACGGGGAGCACGCCCTGCTCGTCACCTTCCACCACATCATCTGCGATGGCTGGTCGCTGGGCGTGCTGGAGCGAGAGCTGACGGCGCTCTACCGCGAGGCTACCGGCGGCGGCGCGGCGGAGCTTCCGCCCCTGTCCCTCCAGCCCGCGGACTTCGCGCGCTGGCAGCGGCAGTCGTGGGAGGGCGCGGGGGTGGAGGCGCGGCTCGAGTGGTGGAAGGCCCGGCTCCAGGACGCACCGTCCTTCCTCGACCTGCCCACGGACCGGCCGCGCCCGGCGGTGCAGACCTTCGAGGGCGCGCACCTGTCCCAGAAGGCGTCGCCCGCGCTGTCGCGAGCCCTGGAGGCGCTGGCGCAGCAGGAGGGCGCCACCCCCTTCATGCTGCTGCTGGCGGGCTTCCACGCCCTGCTCGCCCGCTACAGCGGCCAGCATGACGTCGTCATCGGCGCACCTCTCGCAGGCCGCGAGCGCCAGGAGTTGGAGGGGCTGGTCGGCTTCTTCATCAACACGGTGCCGCTGCGCATCACCGCGCCCCCGGACGCGAGCTTCCGCGACCTCGTGGGCCGCGTCCGCGACCTCACGCTGGAGGCCTTCGCCCACCAGGACATGCCCTTCGAACAGTTGGTGCGCTCGCTCCAGTCCGAACGCGACCCCAGCCGCGCGCCGCTGTTCCAGGTGATGTTCGTGCTCCAGAACGCCGGAGGCCCCGCGGCGCGCGCCTTGCCGGATGTGTCCGTGGCGCCGATGGATGTCGAGACGGGGATGGCGAAGTTCGACCTCACCCTCTTCGCCCAGCCGTCCGCCGAGGGCCTGGACTTCGTCTGGGAGTACAACACCGCCCTCTTCGAGGAAGCGACCGTCGCGCGCATGGCGGAGCACTACGCGCGCCTGCTCGCGGCCGCCGTCGCTCGGATGGAAGAGCCCGTGGCACGGCTCCCGCTGCTCACCGACGAGGAGCGCCAGCAGCTTCTGTTCACCTGGAACGACACCCACGCTGACCCTCCGCGCGAGGCGTCGATCACCTCGCTCTTCGAGGAACAGTCACGGGAGAGGCCCCAGGCCATCGCGGTGGAGTTCGAGGGCCGCCAGCTCACGTACGCGGAGCTGGACGCGCGCGCGAACCAGCTCGCGCACCACCTGCGCGCGCTCGGCGTGGACGTGGGCACGCCGGTGGGCCTGTGCACCGGCCGCTCGCTGGAGATGGCCGTGGCCACGCTGGCCATCCTCAAGGCGGGCGGCGCCTACGTCCCGTTGGATCCGGCCTATCCCACCGAGCGACTGCTCTTCATGGCCCGGGACACGCGGCTGCCGGTGCTGCTGGCCCAGCCCGGCCAGGAGGCGAAGCTCTCGGGGCTGGAGGCGCGCGTGGTGGCGCTGGAGCCGTCGTGGGACGCCTTCGCGAACGAGTCCACGCGAGCGCCGCGCGTCACCGTGCCCGCGGACGCGCTGGCGTACGTCATGTACACGTCCGGCAGCACCGGCCGGCCCAAGGGCGTGTGCATCCCGCACCGGGGCGTGGTGCGGCTGGTGAAGGGGACGACGTACGCGCGCTTCGGCCCGGACGAGGTCCTCCTCCAACTGGCGCCCATCTCCTTCGACGCGTCGACGCTGGAGCTGTGGGGCGCGCTCCTGCATGGCGCGAAGCTGGTGGTCGCCCCCGCGCATCAGCCGTCTCTGGAGGAGCTGGCCGGGATGCTGGAGCAGCAGGGCATCACCACGCTGTTCATCACCACGGCCCTCTTCAACCAGATGGCGATGTTCCACCCCCAGGCGCTCGCGCGCGTGCGGCAGGTGATGACGGGCGGCGAGGCCATGTCCCCGCTGGCCGCGCGACAGGTGCGCGAGGCCGGCCGGGACGTCATCAACGCCTATGGCCCCACGGAGAACACCACCTTCTCCACCGTTCATCCGCTGGAGGGCACGGTGGACGACGGGCGCCCCGTGCCCATCGGCCGGCCCATCACCCATACGCAGGCCTATGTGCTGGACGCGCTGGGCGCCCCGGTGCCGGTGGGCGTGGCGGGCGAGCTGTACCTGGGCGGCGATGGCCTCGCGTGGGGCTACATGCAACAGCCCGCGCAGACCGCGGAGCGCTTCGTGCCGCATCCGTTCAGCACGACGCCGGGCGCGCGGCTGTACCGCACGGGAGACCGGGTGCGGTGGCGGCCAGACGGCGTCCTCGACTTCCTGGGGCGCACTGACTCCCAGGTGAAGGTGCGCGGCTTCCGCATCGAGCCAGGAGAGATTGAAACCGCGCTCAAGGCCTCGCCGGGCGTGGAGGACGCGAGCGTCGTCGTGCGCGAAGACGCTCCCGGCGACAAGCGGCTCGTGGCCTACGTCACCGGTGCGCGCGTGGACACGGGCGACCTGCGTGCCCACCTGGCCGCGCGGCTGCCGGCGCACATGATGCCCTCCGCGTTCGCGAAGTTGGAGCGGATGCCGCTGACCCCGTCAGGGAAGGTGGACCGCAAGGCCCTGCCCGCACCGGAAACACAGGCGGGCCCGGACGCCTACGTGGCGCCGCGCGAGGGTTGGGAGACGCTGGTGGCGGAGCTGTGGGCGCCGCTGCTGGGCGTGCCCCGCGTGGGAGCGCACGACCATTTCTTCGAGCTGGGCGGACACTCGCTGCTCGCCACGCGGGTGGTGTCGCGGCTGCGGGACGTGCTCCAGCGGGACGTGCCCCTGCGCCTGCTGCTGGAGTCCCCGACGGTGTCCCGGTTCGCGGAGCGGCTGGAGGCGCTCCAGAAGGGAGGCCACGGTCCGCCGGTGCCGCCCATCGTCGCGGGGTCGCGGGACAAGCCGCGGCCCTTGTCCTTCGCGCAGCAGCGCCTGTGGTTCCTCGCGCGGTTGGATCCCCACGGAAGCGCGTACAACGTGCCCTTCTTCTTCCACCTCGACGGCCCGCTGGACGTCCCAGCGCTGGAGGGCGCGCTGGATGCGCTCATCCAACGGCATGAGGCCTTGAGGACCACTTTCAGCGACGGCGAGGGCCATCCGGTCCAACACGTCGTGGAGCACCGGCCGTTCACGCTCGACATCGAGTCCCTGGATGGGGACGCGCTGCTGCGCTCTCGCGCGGAGGCGGAGGCGAAGAAGCCCTTCGACCTGGAGCGCGGCCCGCTGGTGCGCGCCACGCTGGTGCGCACGGCGCCGGAGCGGCACGCGCTGCTGCTGGTCATGCACCACATCGTGTGTGACTTCTGGTCCATCGACATCCTGGTGCGCGAGCTGAAGGCCCTCTACACGGCACGTCACCAGGGCGAACCGCCGACCCTGCCGCCCCTGCCCGTGCAGTACCCGGACTTCGCCGGGTGGCAGCGCCAGGTGATGGCGGGCGAGACGCTGGAGGCCCAGCGCGCGTGGTGGACGCAGCACCTGGAAGGCGCGCCGCCGACGCTGGAGCTGCCCACCGACCGGCCGCGGCCGCCCGTGCAGACCTACCAGGGCCTCCAGCTTTCGCGCCCCCTGCCCGCCTCGATTCCCGCCGCCGTGCAGGCCCTGGCGCGCGACGCGGGCGTCACGCCCTTCATGTTGCTGCTCGCGGGATTCCACGCGCTGCTCGCGCGGCACAGCGGACAGGACGACCTCGTCATCGGCACGCCCATCGCGGGGCGCGGCCAGCGCGAGGTGGAGAACCTCATCGGCTTCTTCACCAACACCCTGGCCCTGCGCGTGGATGCCACTGGCGCGGAGAGCTTCCGCGCGCTCCTGGGCCGCGTGCGCGAGGCCTGCCTGGGCGCCTATGCCCACCAGGACATGCCGTTCGAACAGCTCGTGGACGCGCGGGTCCCCACGCGGGACCTGGGCCGCTCGCCGCTGTTCCAGGTCATGTTCGTCTTCCAGAACGGGGGCGCGCCCTGGGAGCTGCCCGGCGTCCACGTCAGCGCCCTGGCCTTCGAGCCCGGCATGGCGAAGTTCGACCTCACCCTCTTCGTGCGTGAAGCGCCGGAGGGCGTGTCCATCCTCTGGGAGTACAACACCGCCCTCTTCGACGAGGCCACGGTGGCGCGGTTCGCGGATCACTACACGCGGCTGCTCGAAGGCGCGCTCGCGGCGCCGGACGCGCCCCTGGGCACGCTGCCCATGCTCGCGGACGCGGAGCGGAGACAGCTGGCGGCGTGGGCGCTCCAGCCGGCGGACTATCCCGCCATGCCGGGCATCCACGCGTTCTTCGAGGCCACTGCCTCGCGGACGCCTGAAGCCATCGCGGTGCGCTTCGGAGATGAGGCGCTCACCTACGGAGAGCTGGAGCGGCGCTCGAACCAGCTCGCGCACCACCTGCGCGGCCTGGGCGTGGGGGCGGACGTCCGCGTGGGCATCCACCTGCGGCGCTCGCTGGAGTTGCCCGTGGCGGTGCTGGGCACGCTCAAGGCGGGAGGGGCCTACGTCCCCCTGGATCCGGCCTATCCGCCGGAGCGGCTCACCGCGATGCTCCAGGCCTCGGGCGCGGCGGTGCTGCTCACCACGCACGAGCTGCGCGAGGTCCTGGGGGCCAGTGCGGCGCGAGTGCTGGAGCTCGACACGCAGACGGAAGCCCTGGCCCGGGAACCCGACACGCGGCCAGAATCCCGAGGCAACGCGCAGGCGCTCGCCTACGTCATCTTCACCTCCGGCTCCACCGGCACGCCCAAGGGCATCGCGATGCACCACGCGGCGCTGGTGAACCTGCTGCACTGGCAGCTGGGGGACTCGGTGGCGCCCGGGGCGCGCACGCTCCAGTTCTCCGCGCTGAGCTTCGACGTGTCCTTTCAGGAACTGTTCGCGACCTGGGCCGCGGGCGGTGAGCTGGTGCTGCTCACCGACGAGGTCCGCCGCGATGCCAGCCAGCTGCTGGCCCTGCTGGAGGGCGCGGGCATCGAGCGGTTCTTCATGCCCTTCGTCGCGCTCCAGAACCTGGCGGAGGTGGCCGAGCGTGAGGGCACCTTCCCCACGCGCGTCCGGGAGATCATGGTCGCGGGCGAGCAGCTGCGCATGACTCCGGCGATCCGCCGCTTCATGAAGCGCACGGGCGCGGTGCTGCACAACCACTACGGCCCGTCCGAAGCCCACGCGGTGACGTCACTGTCGATGAAGGGAGATCCGGACACCTGGCCGGCGCTGCCCTCCATCGGCCGGCCCCTGATCAACGTGCCCGTGCACGTGCTGGACGCGAACCTCCAGCCGGTGCCCCGCGGCGTCACGGGCGAGCTGTACGTGGGCGGCGTGCAGGTCTGCCGCGGATACCTGAACCAGCCCGGCCTCACCGCCGACCGCTTCATCCCGGATCCGCTCGGCGCCACGCCCGGAGGCAGGCTGTACCGCACGGGCGACTGGGCACGGCATCTTCCGGACGGCACGCTGGAGTACCTGGGCCGGCGCGACGCGCAGCTCAAGGTGCGCGGCTTCCGCATCGAGCTGGGAGAGATTGAAGCAGCGCTGGCGCAGCACCCGTCGGTGCGCGACTGCGTCGTCGACGCGAGGGATGACGGAAGCGGCCAGAAGCAGCTGGTGGGCTGGGTGGTGGACGCCGGAGGGAAGTCGCTGGACGCCGGAGCGCTGCGGAGCTTCCTGCGGCAGCGGCTGCCGGAATACATGGTGCCCGCGCGCTGGGTCGCGATGGAGCGGTTCCCGCTGACGCCCTCGGGCAAGGTGAACCGCAAGGCGCTGCCCGCACCGGAGGCAGGCCGCGAGCCCACGCGAACCCTGGTGGGTCCCCGCACGCCGCTGGAGCTCCAGCTCGTGCGCATCTGGGAGGAGGTGCTGGGCGTGCACCCCATCGGCGTGCGCGACAACTTCTTCGAGCTGGGCGGCCACTCGCTGCTGACGCTGCGCGTGCAGTCGGCCATCCACGCCCGGCTGGGCCGGACGCTGCCGGTGGCGGCGCTCTTCCAGAACGCCACCGTGGAGCACCTCGCGGGCCTGCTCCGGGACGCGGCGCCCTGGACACCTCGGGTCGCGCTCCAGAAGGGCCGCAAGGGCGTGCGTCCCTTCTTCTGCGTCCATGCCGTAGGCGGCAGCGTCGTGCCCTACGCGGAGCTGGCCCGGGCGCTGGGACCGGAGCAGCCGTTCTACGGGCTCCAGGCCCGGGGCCTGGACGGCGAGGAACCTCCCTGCGACTCCATTCCTGAGATGGCGACCCTGTACGTGCGCGCGGTGCGGGAGGTCCAACCGCACGGCCCCTACCTTCTGGGCGGCTGGTCCATGGGAGGCGCCGTCGCGTGGGAGATGGCCCACCAGCTGCGACGCGAGGGGGAGACGGTGGCGCTGCTCGCGCTGCTCGACTCGTCCGCGAGCCTGCACTTTGGCAACCCGGACGACCTGAACGCGAAGGCTCGGCTGAGCGCGCTGTTCCTGGAGGACCTGCTGCGCGCCTCGGGCCAGCCGCTGCCGCCGAATGAAGGGCTCTCACCTGGCCGGTGGATGGACGTGCTGGAAGAGGCCAGCCAGCCGCTCTTCGCCGCGGAGCAGTCGCTGCGCCAACTGCGCCACGCGTTCGAGGTCCACCTGAACGCGGGCTGGGTCTACGAACCGCCCCCGGCCAGCGGCCCCTTCACCCTCTTCGAAGCGGAAGCCTCCCGCTGGGACCACGGCTGGGCCGCCTACGCACCCGGCGGACTGGACGTGCACACGGTGCCCGGAGACCACTACTCCTTCCTCAAGCCTCCCCATCTCCAGGTGCTGGCCGCCAGGCTGCGCGACGCGCTCGCGAAGGCCCAGGAGCCCTGACAGCGCTCACGGCTCCGAGCGCGAGGCACTTCGGACATGGAATGACCACCCGATGGGATTGATGGGCACGGAAGCTTCCGCGCCCGGTGTCTCGCGGGTCACGCGGATGAGGCGGGCGCTCGGGGCCCAGTCGCGCTCGGGGCCCCACGGCTCGAAGGTCCACCGTGGAAGGGCCAGCACCATCACGGCGACGCACAGGCCCGCGCCGAAGAGGGACCGGAACCTCGCCAGCGCCGCCACCCAGAGGACGACGCCCGCCGGGAGCGCGAACAGCATGTAGCGGTCCTCCACCACGCCCGGGTCCCGGAACGCGCCGAACGTGGGGTACTCGGCGGATCCGGAGCGCACGTACCAGGTGAGAGGGATCAACAGGAAGACGCACGCGCAGGCGGCCAGCAGCAACACCCGAGGACGCGCGGGCACCCGGCGAATGCCCAGGACGAGCACGGCGATGAACCCGCACGCCACCGCGAGCCGCACCGCGAGCGGCCGGCGGAAGTAGGACAGCGTCCCTCCGTCGCCCAGCACCGGGTGCAGCACGTAGCGGACGTTGAACGTGTGCCAGAGGTGCTCGGCCATGCGGGAGAGCGGCCAGTGGGCGAAGTCCGAAGCAGGCATACCCGACTGACGGAAGAGCACCATGTTCACCCCCGCCGGCACGGTCAGCACCGCCACCGCCAACCCCTCCCAGAGCACCTCGCGCGCGGGCCGGCCGTCGCGCCACCGCATCACGCCACGCAAGAGGAAGACCGGCGCGAGCAACACGCTCTCGCCCGCGCTCGAGGCCCCCGCGAGCAACACCAGCCCGTCGGCCAATCCCAGCGGGCGGTCCAGGTCCTGGAGCGCCACCAGCATGGCTCCATAGAAGAGGACGGAGTGGAGGTTGGCGAGGTTGCCCGTCACCTCCCAGGTTCCCGGCAGGAAGCAGAACGCCACGGCGGTGAGGAGCCGCACGCCGTCATGGGGCACCAACCAGCGGTAGCGCTCCCGCGCGATGAGCGCGAACACGGCCGCGTTGATGGCCAGGGTGACGAACGCCAGCCCGAGCGCGAACGCCTCGATGGGCAGGAGCGACAGGCCCCAGGCCACCAGCCGGGGAACGACGTGCAGATAACCCGCGTAGGGCTTGAACGTGGCGCCAAGGCCGTGCGCGAGCGCATCCGACAGGAACACCGCGCCATCTTCCGCCCACAGGTGCGCCTGGAGGATCCGCGCGTGCGAGCGCAGCACCAGCACTGCGAAGCACAACCCCAGCGCCGTCGCATACGAGGCGCGCAGGCGCTCCCATCCCAGGTCGATGGGACGACGGAGCAGGTGTACCCACCGGGAGAATGAGTCAGTCATCGCTGGCGCCCCTATACCATCCGCCCCGCTCCTGGACGGCCCCCCGGTGCACGACGGGGCCGGCACGGCGCCGGTCCCGCCTCGCGCGAAGGGCTACAGCGCTTCCAGGTTGAACTGCTGGCAGTCGTTGTTGGACCAGGTCCACTGCTGGAGCAGCGTACCGTCACCGCTGCCCTGCAGGCAGCCCGTCACGTCCAGCACCTTGCCGCTGTGGCGAGCCTCCAGCCGGACATAGCCATTGCCCAGGTCCACCGGCTTGAACTGCTGGTTGCTCCCGCCGCCGTAGGACCACTGCTGGAGCCCCGCGCCGTCCGCCGTGCTCACTTCCCGCACGTCCAGCGCCTTGCCGCTGTAGCGCGACACGAAGCGGTAGTAGCCGCTGTCCGTTGCCTCCATCGACCACTGCTGGCTGGTGCCCGTGTGGCAGGCCCACTGGTGGATGATGGCGCCGTCCGCCGTGCTGGGGCCGTTGATGTCCACGCACCGGCCAGAGGCCTTGTTCACCAGCCGGTACGCCCCCGTGCCGCCGCCCGTGCCCTGCGCCACGGAGTAGACGGCGTTGAGCAGCGACGTGCTCCCGGACGTGTCCTGGGACAGCTTCGAGTACTGCAGCGTGTTCACGTCCCCCGCCCACGTCGGCAGGTAGCCCACCACGCGCGTGGACAGCGCGGCCGCCTCCACCTGCCCCACCGGCTCCCCGGCGGCAGGAGCGTCCTCCGCGCCCGAGCAGCCTCCCAACGATGCGAGAAACACGGCGCCCAGCGCCCACGTCCGGAACGGCGTCGAGGTACGAGACACAGCAGACTCCCGCAAAGGGGCTTGACGGGCTTAACCATCAAAACACACTAAGCAGTTTTGTCCGGAAGACTCAATGACTCATCACTCAGCAGCACCGGCCGCCACCGGCGCGGTAGCGGACCTGGAGGCGGTCGTTGAAAAACTCCGCGTAGGTCATCACCGGCCGGTCCGGATGGTGACGGCGCATGTGGGCGACGTAGGTGCGGAGGCCTCCCGCTGGGACCACGGCTGGGCCGCCTACGCGCCCGGCGGACTGGACATGCACACGGTGCCCGGAGACCACTACTCCTTCCTCAAGCCTCCGCAGCTCCAGGTGCTCGCCGCCAGGCTTCGCGACGCGCTCGCGAAGGCACAGGAGCCCTGAGCGCGATCACGGCCCGGGGCGCGAGGCGCCTCGGATCCGCATCGCCCATCCCTTGGGATTGATGCGCACGCTCGCCTCCGCCCCTGGCGTCTCGCGGACCTCTCGGATGCGTCGGGCGGTCTGGGCCCAGTCGCGCTCGGGCCCCCACGGCTCGAAGGTCCAGCGTGGATGGGCCAGCACCACCACGCAGACGCACAGGCCCCCGGCGAAGACGGTCCGGATCCGCCCCAGCGCCGCCACCCAGAGGGTGAGCCCCGCCGGGAGCGCGAACAGCATGTAGCGGGCATCCATCACGTCCGGATCCCGGAGCACGCCGAACGTGGGGAATTCAGCCGCGTCGGCGCGCACATACCAGGTGAGCGGGATCAACACGGAGACGCAGGCGCAGGCGGCCAGCAGCAACACGCGCGGACGCGCGGGCAACCGGCGAAGCCCCAGGACGAGCACGGCTGCGAACCCGGACACCACCGCCATCCGCACCGCGAACGGCCAGAAGAAATAGGCTATCGCCCCTCTGTCGCCCAGCACCGGGTGCAGCACATAGCGGTCGTTGAGCGTGATCCAGAGGTGCTCCGCCATGCGGGACAGCGGCCAGGTGGGGAAGTCCGCGGCGGGCAAGTCGGCCTGGCGGAGGAGCACCGCGTTCACCCCGGCCGGCACGGTCAGCACCACCGCCGCCAGTGCCTCCCCCACCACTTCGCGCAGGGGCCGGCCATCGCGCCACCGCATCACCCCGCGCAGCAGGAAGACCGGCGCCAGCAACACGCCTTCGCCCGCGCTCGTGGCCACCGCGAGCAGCACCAGCCCGTCGGCGAATCCCAGCGGGCGGTCCAGGTCCTGGAGCGCCACCAGCATGGCTCCGTAGAAGAGGACGGAGTGGAGGTTGGCGAGGTTGCCCGTCACCTCCCAGGTGCCCGACAGGAAGCAGAACGCCACGGCGGTGAAGATCCGCACGCCATCATGGGGCACCAGCCAGCGGCAGCCGTCCCGCGCGATGAGCGCGAACAGTGCCGCGTTGAGGGCCAGGGTGACGAACGCCACCCCCAGCGCGAACGCTTCGAGGGGCAGGAGCGCCACACCCCACGCGAGCAGTCGCGGGACGACATGCAGATAGCCCGCATAGGGCATGAACGTGGCGCCCAGGCCGTGCTCGAGCGCATCCGCCAGGAACCTCCATCCGTCTTCCGCCCAGACGTGCGCCTGCGCGAGCCGGGCGTGCGAGCGCAACAGCAGCAACGCGAAGCACATCCCGAGCGCCGTCGCATACGGGGAGCGCAGGCGCTCCCACCCCAGGTGGATGGGACGACGGAGCAGGCGTCCCCACCGGGCGAATGAGTCAATCATCGAGGGCACCCCTATACCATCCGCCCCGATCCCGATGCACGGCGGGGCCGGCGCGGCGCCGGTCCCGCCTCCCTCCAAGGGGCTACAGCGCTTCCAGCCGGAACTGCTGGCAGTCGTTGTTGGACCAGGTCCACTGCTGGATGAGCGTGCCGTCACCGCTGCCCTGCTGGCAGCCCGTCACGTCCAGCACCTTGCCGCTGTGGCGAGCCTCCAGCCGGTGGTAGCCGTTGCCCAGCGCCACCGGCTTGAACTGCTGGTTGCTCCCGCCGCCGTAGGACCACTGCTGGAGCCCCGCGCCGTCCGCCGTGCTCACCTCCTTCACGTCCAGCGCCTTGCCGCTGTGGCGCGACACGAAGCGGTAGTAGCCGCTGTCCGTCGCCTCCATGGACCACTGCTGGCTCGCGCCCGTGTGGCAGGCCCACTGGTGGATGATGGCGCCGTCCGCCGTGCTGGGGCCGCTGATGTCCACGCAGCGGCCAGAGGCCTTGTTCACCAGCCGGTATGCCCCCGTGCCGCCCGTGCCCTGCGCCACGGAGTAGATGGCGTTGAGCAGCGACGTGCTCCCGGACGTGTCCTGGGACAGCTCCCAGATCATCACGCCGCCGTTCTGCTTCCCCAGCTGCGTCTTCGCCTGGATGGTCGAGATGCCGTTGTAATAGACGTCCCCCACGTTGTCCTTGTAGGGCGCCTGCGAGTCGCGCGCGACGAGCTCCGAATAGCCCACGTAGCTCGACGGCGAGCGCCCGTAGAACGGCACGCCCAGCACCGCCTTCGACGCCGGCAGCCCGCGCCCCTTCCAGTAGTTCAGCGACTGGACCGCCAGGTCATACGTCGAATGCGGCTGCCCGCCGTCGTACGCCATGATGTTGAGGAAATCGACGTCGCTGAACACGGACGCCTGCACGCCGCCGCCCGTGTAGCCGTTGGCCACCACCGCCGCCGTGAGCAGCTTGCCCCGGCTGTGCATGGCCGTGCCCAGCTCGCGCATCAGCGCCGCGTAGTTGTTCCCCGAAGTGCCGGGGTCCGGGTACTCCCAGTCGATGTCCACGCCGTCCAGCCCGGCCGCGTTGACGAAGTTCACCACCGTGTTCACGAACGCCGTGCGCGTGCTCGCGTTGGCCGCCATCTGCTCGAAGCCGCTGTCGTTGCCGTCGTTCCAGCCGCCTACGGCGATGAGCACCTTCACACCCTGCGCATGCGCCTGCGTCACCAGCGAGCGCAGCCGCGCGTCAGAGCTGCTCACCCCCGTGAGCCCGCCGGACGCCGTGGGCAACGCGAACGCATAGTTGATGTGAGACAGCTTCGAGTACTGCAGCGCATTCACATCCCCCGCCCACGTCGGCAGGTAGCCCACCACGCGCGTGGACAGCGCGGCCGCCTCCACCTTGCCTACCGGCTCACCAACGGCAGGAGCGTCCTCCGGGCCCGAGCAGCCTCCCAACGATGCGAGAAACACGGCGCCCAGCGCCCACGTCCGGAACGGCGTCGAGGTACGAGACACAGCAGACTCCTGCGAAGGGGTTGAACGGGCTTGACCCGTAAAACCCACTAAGCAGCTTTATCCGGAAGACTCAACGACTCATCCGCTCAGCAGCACCGGCCGCCACCTCCGCGGTAGCGGGCCTGGAGGCGGTCGTTGAAAAACTCCGCGTAGGTCATCACCGCTTTGTCCGGATGGTGACGGCGCATGTGGGCGACGTAGGTGTCGTAATCCGGCACGCCAATCATCGACCGCGCGGTGCGCACGGCCTGCCGCCAGCCGCGCTGGAGCGCCTGCGTGAGTGCGCGCCTCACGGCTTCACCGGGACGGCGGCGGCCACGTAGGGCGTCTCGTGCGACGTGGGCACCGGCGAGGCCCGGGCCCGGAGCGCCGCGCGCACGCCGAAGAGGATGGTCGCCACCACCACGCCCATGAAGAACACGGTGAGGCCTGCATCCAGGTAGTCATTGTGGATGATGGCCTCCATCTCCTCCACGGACTTCGCCGGGGCGATGAGGCGCCCTTCGGCCACCGCCTGGGAGAAGGCCCGCGCGTGGGCCACGAAGCTCACGCGCACGTCACCGCCGAACACCTTCTGGAAGCCGGCGGTGAGCGTGCACAGCACCAGCCATGCGGCGGGGATGCCGGGCACCCAGACGTAGCGCTCGCGCTTCATCTTCACCAGCGCCACGCAGCCCAGCGTGAGCGCCACCGCGGCGAGCATCTGGTTGGCGATGCCGAACAGCGGCCACAGCGTGTTGATGCCGCCCAGCGGATCCACCACGCCCTGGTAGAGGAAGTAGCCCCAGGCGGCCACGCACAGCGCGGTGGCCAGCAGGTTCGCGCCCCAGGACTCGGTGCGCTTGAGCGGCGCGTACACCAGGCCCGCCAGCTCCTGGATCATGAAGCGCCCCACGCGCGTGCCGGCGTCCACGGTGGTGAGGATGAAGAGGGCCTCGAAGAGGATGGCGTAGTGGTACCAGAAGGCCATCATCCCCTTCCCGGACACCAGCCCGTGGAGGATCTGCGCCATGCCCACCGCCAGCGTGGGCGCGCCGCCCGCGCGGGAGAGGATGGTCGTCTCACCGATGTCGCGCGCCGTCTGCTCCAGCACCTCAGGGGTGACGACGAAGCCCCACTGGCTGAGCGTCGCCGCCGCCTGCGCCGCTTCGGTGCCGATGAGCGCCGCGGGCGAGTTCATGGCGAAGTAGACGCCCGGTTCCAGCACCGACGCGGCGATGAGCGCCATGATGGCCACGAAGGCCTCCATCAGCATGGCGCCGTAACCCACGAGCTTCGCGTCACCCTCCGTGGCGAGCATCTTTGGCGTGGTGCCGGACGCGATGAGCGAGTGCCACCCGGACACCGCGCCGCACGCGATGGTGATGAAGAGGAACGGGAAGAGGCTGCCGGAGAACACCGGGCCGGAGCCGTCCACGAACCGCGTCACCGCCGGCATCTTCAGGTGCGGCGCCGCCAGCACGATGCCCACCGCCAGCAGCAGCACGGTGCCAATCTTGAGGAAGGTGGACAGGTAGTCGCGCGGCGCGAGCAACAGCCACACCGGCAGCACCGCCGCGCAGAACCCGTAGCCGATGAGCAGCCACGCCAGCGTGCGGCTGTCGAAGGTGAACCAGGGGCCCCAGGTCGCGGACTCGGAGACCTGGCCACCCAGCCAGATGCTGAGCATCAACAGCACGAAGCCGACGATGGACACCTCCAGCACCTTGCCGGGCCGCACGTAGCGCAGGTACAGGCCCATGGCCACCGCGATGGGGATGGTCATCGCCACGGTGAAGGTGCCCCACGGGCTGTGCGTCAGCGCCTTCACCACGACCAGCGCCAGCACCGCGAGGATGATCATCATGATCATCAGCACGCCCACCATGGCCGTCACGCCGGCCGCGGGCCCCAGCTCCATGCGCACCATGTCGCCCAGCGACTTGCCGTCGCGGCGCACGGACAGGAACAGCGTCACGAAGTCCTGCACCGCGCCGGCCACCACCACGCCCGCCAGGATCCAGAGCGTGCCGGGCAGGTAGCCCATCTGCGCCGCCAGCACCGGGCCCACCAGCGGACCCGCGCCCGCGATGGCCGCGAAGTGGTGGCCGAACACGACCCACCGGTCCGTGGGCACGTAGTCCAGGCCGTCGTTGCGGCGCTCGGCGGGGGTGGCGCGAGACGGGTCCACCTGGAGCGCTTTTTCGGCAATGAAACGGCCGTAGAAGCGATATCCCAGCATGAAGACCGCGACCGAGGCGACCACCAGCCAGATGGCACTGATGGACTCTCCCCGGTGCAGCGCCACCACGCCCAGACAGAAGGCCCCGACCAGCGCCAGGGCCACCCATCCCAACTTCCGAGCGACTCCACCCACGATGTCTCCCATCAGCGGGCAGGCAACCCCCACCCCGCGCGAGGCTTATAGCGCACGCCCCGAATCCCCCCGACCCGCTCGCGGCGGGGTGTCGGGTGGTGGAGGAAGTCGGCGCAAGGGCATTCCCCTCGTCCTCGCGGGCCTGCTCGCCGCGTGTGCCACGCCGCACGCCGTGTCGAAGGCCGGCGCCGCGGACGCGAACGGCGTGTGGCGCTCGCAGGTGACGCCAGGCATGGACGGCCGCGCTCCGTTCGCTGAACGATGCGCACGTGGAGCTGATCACGGACGGCGCGTCCTCGGACACGTTGACGTGCGAGCCCCGTCCCACGGGCACGTTCGCCCTGCTGGAGCATGCGGCCGTCACGATGGCGCGCCCCGCGCGCGAGGTGCAGCGCGAGTGGATGCGCGCCTACCACGACGGCATCCTCCAGCCAGTGCTGCGCGGCGAGGGACATCACGTCGCGAACCAGCGCGTCCTCTGGGGCCGTGGCGGCCCGCCGTGCGACGGCGAGGAAGCACGCGTCCCCCACCGAGAGGAAGACCGCGCCCCGGAAGCGCGCGAAGCGCTCCTGAAACCCCGTTATCGCCTCACCGCCGGAGCGTGCGAGGGACAGCCGCCCGGGGAAGCGTGACGTAGTCCGACGGTTCGAAGTGCTCCACCCGGTGGCGGAAGGCCGTGGTGGAGCCGGGCCAGAGGGCGGAGTTGCGCCCCGAGGCATCCATGTACCAGCTCCGGCATCCCCCCTGGTTCCACACAGAGCTGGACAGCCGCGCCTCCAGGTCACGCACGAAGGCGTCCTGGGCTCCTGGATCCGGCTCCACGGCGGCGGCGCCCCGGGCCTCCAGGTAGCGCAGCGCGCCCAGCACGTGCTCCACCTGGGCCTCCATCATCAACAGCACGGAGGTGTGGCCCAGCGTGGTGTGTGGCCCCTGAAGCAGGAAGAGGTTGGGGAAGCCGCTCACGGTGGTGCCCAGGAAGGCCCGGGGACTGCCCGCCCACACCTGCGCGAGCGTCCGGCCGTCACGGCCGTGGATGTGGTGCCCCATGGGCATGTCCGTCGCCTGGAACCCGGTGCCGAAGATGAGCGTGTCCACCGGGTGGACGGCGCCATCGCCGGTGACGACCGCGTCCTCGCGCACCTCGCGGATGGGCGCGGTGACGACCTCCACGTTCGGGCGCGTGAGGGCCGGCAGATAGTCGTCGGAGACGAGGATGCGCTTGCACCCCATCGTGTACCGGGGCGTGAGCCGGTCGCGGAGCGAAGGGTCCTTCACCGTCTTCAGCATGTGCCGGAGCACCACTGGCTGCGCGAGCCGGAGGATCCACGGGTGCTGGAAGCCCAGGGCCAGGCTGTCGCGCAGGATGCGCAGCGCCCCACGAAGCAGCCACCGCGCGCCCGGCACCCACCGGTACAGGGCCTTTCGCAGAGCACCGTTGGGCTTGTCGCCCCGGGGCAAGACCCATGCGGGCGTGCGCTGGAAGAGGACGAGCCGGCCCACCTCCGGCTGGATGGCCGGCGCGATCTGCACCGCCGACGCGCCCGTGCCCACCACCCCCACCTGACGCCCGGCCAGCGCGTAGCCCGCATCCCACCGCGCCGAGTGCATCACCTTGCCCCGGAAGCGCTCCAACCCGGGCAGGGGTGGAATCACGGGCTCGCTCAACGTGCCCACCGCCGCCACGAGGACGTCCGCGGTGAGGCTGCCGTGGGATGTCTCCAACACCCAGCGCCGCGTCGTCACGTCCCACTTCGCGCGGAGGACCGCGTGTCCCAAGCGCAGGAAGGGCGCGAGCTGGAAGCGCCGCACGCAGTCGCGCAGGTACTCCTGGATCTCCCAGCCTGGTGAGTAGGCGCGTGACCAGCCAGGGTTCGGCGCGAAGGAGAACGAATACAGCAGCGACTGCACGTCGCACGCGCAGCCGGGGTAGACGTTGTCACGCCAGACGCCCCCCACGTCGTCCGCGCGCTCCAGGATGATGAAGTCGTCGATGCCGTCCTGCTTCAGCCGGATGGCCATGCCCAACCCGGCGAAGCCCGCGCCCACGATGGCGACGCGCACATGCTGCGGAAGACGGGGAGACACCGGATGGACCTCCTGGATGCGCAGGGGCTCGAAGCCCCCGACCTTCATGCTGTGCACATTCCACCCGACACGGCACCTACGGGAAGAGCCGGTGACCCGCGGGACGCCAGCCGAGGCGGCCCCAACCTGTCCGACTGTCGGACAGGTTCGCGCGGCGTAGGATGCCCCGCCGTGACGACGCCCCCATCCTTCGCGCCCCTCTTCCGCACGGTCACGTCAGCGGACGAACCGTTCCTCTTCACGCTCTACGCGAGCACGCGCGAACAGGAGCTGGCCTCGTGGGGCTGGCCGCCCGCGCAAGCGGAGCTGTTCCTGCGCATGCAGCACCAGGCACAGGCCCGCCACTACGCGGCGACCTATCCTCCGGAGGGCCACGCCATCGTCGAAGTGGAGGGAGTTCCCGTGGGCCGCCAGTGGCTGGTGCGCACCTCCGCGGAGCTGCTGCTCTTGGACGTGACCCTGCTTCACACGCAGCGGGGACAAGGCCTGGGCACGCACCTGCTGAAAGCGATTCAAGCGGAGGCGGCGCGGGCGCGCGTGCCCGTGCGGCTGCACGTCACGCGCGACAATCCGGCGCTGCGGCTCTACACCCGGCAGGGCTTCACGCCCGTGCCGGGCAGCGACCCGGCGTCGCCGTACCTGGAGCTCCAGTGGCGGGCTCCAGAAGGCGACTCCGGAACCGGCGTCGGGTGAGCCCGCCGGTTCCGTAAGGCCTTGCGCCTACAGCCCCAGCAGCGACTCCGGCTCCGGAACGACCGTCTGGAGGAAGTAGCCGCCCGAACCCGCGGAGGGGTTCACGATCGACGTCGTGCCCGGGGCGGTACCGCCCCCATTGCCGCCACTGCCGCCACTGCCACCGCCGCCGCCACCCGGAATGCTGCTGGCGCCCGCCCCTGCGTTGGAGCCCGCCGAGCCTCCCGCCGTCACCACGGAGCCCGTCACGCTGGCGGTCGAGGAGGAGATGAAGTGGACGATGCCACCGCCACCGCCACCGCCACCGCCTTCACCCGTGCCGCCGTTGCCGTCGTAACCGTTCGCGCCGTTGCCGCCCTGCACGCGGATGGCGCCGCCCAGGGTGATGCTTCCCTTCGCCGCGACCAGCACGATGCCGCCACCACCACCACCCGTGCCCACGATGGACACGCCCGCGGTCCCCGGGTTCACGCCGGACGACCCGCTCGCGTTGATGTTGGCCCCCGTGACGATGCGGATGTTGCCCTTCGCGGCCAGCAACACCGAGCCGCCACCCGCGCCACCGTCGGCACTCGCGCCCACGTAGATGCGCGCGCCGGCTCCGCCCGACGCCGACTGCACCCGGCGCACCTGGGCGGCCTGGAACGACGCCAGCCCCGCGCCACCGCTGTAGTTGGTCGCCGCCGTCCGCGCGATGCCCGTGGGCGCCTCACCATTGCCCAGGTCCTCCGCGCCGGCCTGCACGTTCACCGTGCCGCTCACCGTGATGTCGCCGGAGGAACGCAGCACGCTCCCGCTGGGGAGGATGAGCGTTCCGGCGATGTTGATGCCGCTGAACTGGAGGTTGAAGCCCGCGGGAAGCGAAGCCACCCCCGTCGAGGTGGAGAGGTCCACCGTCTGGCCCACGCCCACGTTGAACGCCCCCGCCGAGCCGTCGCCGTAGAGCCCCTGCGTGCCCGACGGCCCCTGCGTGCCCTGAGCTCCCGAAGCGCCCGTGGGGCCCGCGGGGCCGGTCGCACCAGCGGGACCGGTCGCACCTGCGGGGCCGACCGCGCCGGTCGCTCCCGTGGGCCCTGCCGCGCCCGTGTCGCCCTTCGCGCCAGCGGGGCCGGTCGCACCAGCGGGTCCGATCGCGCCAGTCGCTCCCGTGGGCCCTGCCGCGCCCGTGTCGCCCTTCGCGCCAGCAGGGCCGGTCGCGCCAGCGGGGCCGACCGCGCCAGTCGCTCCCGTGGGGCCTGCCGCGCCTGTGTCACCCTTCGCGCCAGCGGGGCCGGTCGCACCAGCGGGTCCAATCGCGCCGGTCGCTCCCGTGGGGCCTGCCGCGCCCGTGGCGCCCGTGTCCCCCTTCGCGCCAGCGGGACCAGTCGCTCCAGCGGGGCCGACCGCGCCGGTCGCTCCCGTGGGCCCCGCCGCGCCTGTGGCGCCCGTGTCACCCTTCGCGCCAGCAGGGCCGATCGCTCCCGTGGCCCCCGTCGGACCTGCCGCGCCCGTGTCGCCCTTCGCTCCCGTTGGTCCCTCGGGACCGATGGCGCCCGTATCGCCCTTCGCGCCCACGTCGCCCTTCGCTCCCGCCGGGCCCGTGTCGCCCTTCGCTCCCGCGGGACCCGTGGGGCCCACCGCGCCCTGTTGCCCCATGGGGCCCATCAGGCCGATAGGGCCCTGCGGTCCCAAAGCGCCCACCGGTCCCTGCACGCCTTGCTGCCCCTGGGGACCGGGCTCGCCCGGAGCACCTGACAGGCCCTGCTGCCCCTCGGGACCCGTCAGGCCGGGTTCACCCGTGGCGCCCTTCTCACCTCGCGGGCCGGCAGGCCCCTGGGTGCCTATCGCGCCCGCCGGCCCCTGAGGGCCTTCCGGTCCCGCCGGGCCGTCTCCTGTCTCCCCCGTGCAGGCGGACACAATCAACGTCGCGCAAAGCGACAGCACACGGAAACGCGAGAACTCCCCACGGAGGGGCACGAAAGCTCGAAGCGACATGGACCAGGTCCTCCCCCAACAAAAGGCGGTGCTGCGACGTGCAGCGTAGGGAAAATCGCCGCCACGAACTGTGAAGCTTCGCACACGCTGGGTGGGTTTGCCTGTTGACGCGCCGCGCTCTTTCATCGAGGGGGCGCCCATGGTCTGTTCGCCGGCTCACACTCGACGTCACACCAGGGGCACCATGTCCACGCCGTACATTGGGCAGATCATCATGTTTGGAGGCGACTTCGCGCCGAAGGGTTGGCTCCTCTGCAACGGCGCGCTGCTGTCCATCGCGCAGAACCAGGCGCTCTTCGCCATCCTGGGGACGACCTACGGCGGCGATGGGATAACGACGTTCGCGCTGCCGGACCTGCGCGGCCGCTTCCCCATGCAGCCCGGACAGGGCCCCGGGCTCACGCCGCACTCGCTGGGCGAGAGCTCCGGCCAGCAGTCGGTGACGCTCATCTCCCCCCAGATGCCCGCGCACACCCACCCGCTGATGGCGAGCACGCAGGAGGGCAACACTGAGAGCCCGCAGGGCGCGTACCTCGCGACCGTCCCCCCCACCACCACCCCCTTGCCCTACGTCACCACCCCCAGCACGGTGATGGGCCCCCAGGCCGTGGGCATCTCTGGCGGCAGCCAGCCCGTGCCCATCCAGAACCCGTACACCTGCGTGAACTTCATCATCGCGACGGAAGGCGTCTTCCCCTCGCGCGGCTGAGCTTCACGACAGGAGGGCGCCACGCCAGGAGCGTGGCCCCTCCTTCGCGCTTCAGGCACCCACCACTTCCGCGCGTGTGATGCGGTCCAACCGGAAGTGGCGCCGCTCCCCGGACGCGAGGTCCACCGCGTCCAGCCGGGTCTCGTGCCGGTCCATCACCACGGACTCGATGCGCACCTCGCGCACCGTCTCCAGGAAGTTGCCGTCCACGTAGGTGATGCGCAGCGGCTGCCGCTCGAACCACGCGCGCTCCAGGGCCTCGCGCACGGGCTTGCGCGTGGGCAGGGATGGCACGCCCAGGAACGTCAATTCGCGCAGCCGGGCCAGCAGCTCCCGCTGCGCGGACGTGGACAGCGCGGAGCGCACCTTGTCGAGCGCCGACTCCAGCGTCCCCGTGAAGGGCAACAGCCGCATGTCGATGGCGAATCGCCCCAACGCCACCACCAGCGCCGCCTCGCGCGCGGTGAAGTTCACCGGCGGCAGGCTGTAGCCCCGGTCCAGCGCGTAGCCGCCGCCCCGGCCCCGCTCCGCGCCCACCGGCAGCGCCGCGGCGCGCAACGCGTCCAGGTCCCGGTAGATGGTCCGCACCGTCACGCTGAAGCGCTCGGCCAGCACCTCCGCGGTGACGCCGGTGCGGCGGCCCCTCAGGTACTCGGCGAGGGCGAAGAGTCGCTCGGTGCGCTGCATGACGATGAATCCTGACATACCGCTGTCAGCCGGGGCCCTCAAGCTGGGGCCGAGCCCCAGCGATGCGAAGCCCTTCCGACAGCGCCACGCCGCTCCTGTCCGCCCACCCTTGCGAAGCGGGCCCTCGCGCGCCTATGAGCGCCCGGAGCAGCGCCAGCGCGCCGCGCCTTCCGTCCCCTGAGTCCCCGCCCATGGTCGCGCCCCCCCATCCGCTGGAGGACGAGTGGTTGTGGGGATGGGACCCGACGCCGGGCATCGTGTCCGTCTGGGCGGAGCCGGACGGGCGAGCCTTCATCTGGAAGCGGCAGCCGGGCACGCACGCGAGGCTGCGCGAGGACGCAAGGTACCGGCCCTGGGTGCTGCTCGCGTCGCTTCAAGACCTGGAGCACCTGGGGGACACGCTCCGCCCGGAAGGCATGCCCCCGGTGCCGGGCGCGATGACGTTCCGTGAACTGGAGGGACCCGGCGCGCTGCGCTTCCTCGTCAGCGCGGATGACGGCCGCGCGCTGGCGTCCGCCGTGCTCAAGGGCGCATCGAAGCGGTTGGATCAACGCGTGGGCCACCTGCGCGACCTGGGCCCGGCCGCGGCGCTGGTGCTGCCTCCGGAGGAGCAGTACCTGGTGGCCACCGGCCGCACGTACTTCCGCGACCTGGTCTTCGACGACCTGCGAAGGCTCCAGTTCGACCTGGAGACCACCGGCCTGGATCCATCCAGGGACCGCATCTTCCTCGTGGCGGTGAGGGATCCGGACGGCCGGGCGGAGACGCTGGAGGTGACAGCGGACGGAGACGCCGGAGAGGCGGACCTGTTGCGCCGGCTGGTCGCGCGCATCCGCGAGGCCGACCCCGACGTGGTGGAGAACCACAACCTGCACGGCTTCGACCTGCCCTTCCTGGACCAACGCGCGAAGCGGCTGAACGTGTCGCTGGCGCTGGGCCGAGCGGGGCTGCCGGGCCTGCGCCACCGCCCCTCGGCGAGAGGCGCCGCGCTGAACCGGGGCCCTGGAGGCCGTGACGCGGACGCCATGCGCCGCGCGCGCTACACCGTCCCCGGCCGCGAGTTCATCGACACGCTGGACGCCGTGCGCCGCCACGACTTCGCCGCCCGAGACCTGCCCGGCCACGGACTCAAGGCGGTGGCGCGACACCTGGGCCTGTCCGGGCCCGACCGCGAGCTCATCCCCGGCGCGCGCGTGCACGAGGTCTTCCTGAAGGATCCGGAGCGCGTGCGCCGCTACGCGCGCGAGGACGTGACGGAGGCCGCGGGGCTGGCGCACCTCATGGGCGGCGCGGCGTTCGCGCTCGCGCGCATGGCCCCCCGGCGCTACGAGCGGCTGGCGGACGCGGGACCGGCGACGGGCGTGTTGGATCCGCTGATGGTGCGCGCCTACGTGCGCTCGGGCGCGGCGCTGCCCGGGCACGAATCCGGCGACGGCACATCCCACAGCGGCGCGGCGCTGCACCTGTTCGCCACCGGCGTCGCGCGCCACATCGTGAAGGCGGACGTGGCCAGCCTCTACCCGTCGCTGATGCGCCAGTACCGCATCGGGCCGAAGCGCGACCGGCTGAACGTGCTGCTCGCGCTGGTGGACCGGCTGCTGGATCAGCGCCTGGACGCGAAGGCGAAGGGGAAGAAGGCCCCGCCCGGCTCCCCGGAGCGCCACACGCACGAGGCCGTCTCCGCGGCGATGAAGCTCCTGATCAACTCCGCCTACGGCTACATGGGCGCGGTGGGCCTCACCCGCTTCTCGGACGTGCACGCCGCCAACGAGGTGACGCGGCGCGGACGCGAGCTGCTGGGCCTGATGTGCCGCGAGCTGGCACAACGGGGCGTGACGCTGCTGGAGGCCGACACGGACGGCGTCTACTTCGCGGTGCCGGAAGCCTGGACGGAGACCGACGAGCGCCGCGTGGTGTCGGAGGTCGCGGCCCTGCTGCCACCGCGCGTGAAGCTGGAGTTCGACGGGCGCTACGCCGCCATGCTGTCGCACGAACCCAAGAACTACGCGCTCCAGCCCTACGCCGGGCCCCTGCTGCTGCGCGGGGTGGCCTTCCGCTCCAGCCGCGCGGAGCCTTATGGAGAGGACTTCCTGCGCCGAGCCCTCCATCACCTGCTGGCCGGCGACGTGCGCACCGTGCGCGACACCTACGTGGACGCGGTGATGGCGCTCAGGCGGCGCCGGGTCCCCACCTTCGAGGTCTCCGCGCAGGTGCGGCTGACCAAGTCCCCCTCGCAGTACCTGGCCACGCGCAAGCAGCGCAGGGAGCTGCCGTACGAAGCGCTGCTCACGAACGGCCGCGAGCACTGGTCCCTGGGCGAGCGAGTGCGCATCTACCGCGCCACCGGCGGCCGCGCGGGCCTGCTCCCGGAAGCACTCACCGAGGACGGCGAACCCGCCCCACGCCCCGCTCCAGGCGAGCCCGCGGGCGACGACGCGCGCGACTACGACGTCGAGTACTACGTGCGCCAGCTCAAGGACTCGTTCGCGGCCCGGCTCGCGCGAGGCCTGGCCCCGGAGGACTTCGCCACCGTGTTCGCGGACCCCGACCAGCCCTCGCTCTTCACGCCGTCGCTCGCGGACGCGCGGCCCGTGCTCACCGTCGTGAGAGAGCCCCGAGGCCCGGAGTTCGGTGAGGACACGCAGGTGGTTGGAGCCCCGCCCTTCTCACCGTGACTGGAACCCTGCCGTGTCCCGGTTGCTCCGGGAGTCAGTGGGAGGCTTCTGCTACGTTGCGTCAACTTCGATGGCCTTCTCGTTGATGAAGCGTCTCCCGCCGCGCGCGCTGGTGGTTCCCGGCACCGTGGCCCTGCTGCTCCTGCTTCCCTCGCTCATCTATTGGAGCGCGGTCATCCACCGGTATGGCCTGCGTGACGACTACGCCATCCTGCGCGAGGCGCGCGAGGAGCCGGGGAAGATCCTCCGTTTCTGCGCGTCGCAGGGCCGCCCGCTCTACGGCTGGATGCTGGAGGCGTCCGCGAAGGCGGCCAACGGCATCGACGGGCTGGTGGGGCTGCGGCTGATGGGCGTGGCCGGCCTGGGAGTGCTCGCGGCGGCGGTGTTCCTGCTGCTGCGCAAGGAGGGTTGGCGGACGGGCGCCGCCGCGCTGCTGGCGGGGTTCCTCACGGTCACGCCGTCCGCGCAGGTCATCGCCAACTGGAGCATCTGCTGGCCGCAGGCCCTGGCGCTGATGCTGGGCCTGGGCGCGTTCGCCTTCGCCCGCCGCGCCATCGGTCCGCCGGGAGCGGAGGCCCCCGTCCGGTGGCCGTACGCGCTGGCCGCGGTGGGGAGCATGGCAAGCGCGACGCTCATCTATCAGGTGAGCGGCCTGTTCTCCGCGGTGCTGCTGGCGGCGTCACTGGTGGTGCGCCGCGACGTGTCGCTGAAGGACACCGCGCGATGGATGCTCAAGCACCTGCTGGTGATGGCCGCGGGCCTGGCGCTCGCGTACGCCGTCACGCAGGTGCTGTTCAAGGCGGGCATCTTCCCGCCCTCGCCCCGGCTCAGCTTCGAGAAGCACTGGGTGGACAAGACCGTCTGGGCGCTCACGCACGTGTTCCCCAACGCGCTCGCGCTGTCCGCGCTCAACGAGGCGCCACCAGGCGACATGGACGGCTACTGGGCCATGGTGGTGCTGACGCTGACGCTCCTGGGCGTGGGCATCGCGGTGGAGGGGCGCCGCTCGGGGCTCGGGGGCGTGGGGCGCTGGCTGCTGGCGCTGGTGACGCTGTCGGGCGTGGCGTACTCGGTGAGCTTCCTCGCCGGGGAGCGGTGGCCCACCTACCGCACGCTCAACGCGCTCACGGGCGTGTGGGCCGTGTTCTTCGCCGCGTCGCTGGTGAACCTGGGCACCCTCTGGCCCAGGCATGGCCCGCGCATGGCCACGGGCCTGCTCACCGCGTTCGTGGCCTTCAGCGCCCTGCTCGCGCACGAGCAGTCCCTGGAGCTGTTCGCCCTGCCCCAGGGCCGGGAGCTGGCGGTGATGGCGCAGGGCGCGAGCCTCGTCGTCCCGGACAGGAAGCCGCGCGTCTTCGTCCTCACCGCGAAGCAGTCGGACTCCACCGCGCCCTTCCACTATCTGGACGAGTTCGGCTCCGTCTCCGTGGACGCGGAGTGGGTGGCCAAGGAGATGCTCAAGGCCCTGGTGAAGGAGCGCTTCCCCCGCGAGCGCGACGTGAGCGGCCTCTACCGCTTCGCCGCCGGCCCCGTCGCCCCGGAGCCGCGCAACTACGACATCCTCATCGACATGCGCCGCCAACACGTGAGCGCCGTCAGCCCCATTCTCCAGAAGCCCCGCTAGCTCCCCGCGCCTCAGGGGAATCCCTGAGGCGTGCGCTCGGCTCCCACCCGGATTTCCGGGGAGATTCGCGCGGCCGGGAGCAACCGGCGTCGACCGGTGCAGGATCGCTCCCACCGGCGGCGTGAATCCGGGTAATGAATCGAGGAGTGAGCTCCACCGCTTCCGCTTCCGCCTGTCCCGGGGGCAGCCCCGTCCCGCGTCGCGGAAGCGGGCACGGCTTCCCCCTGGCGGCAGGAGATGCCCGCTGATGGGCGGTGAACGTCCGGTGCGGCACGACTGGGTGTACCTGGGCGCCAACTGGGCGGAGGCCCTGCGCTCGCCCCTGGTCCCGGACGTCCTCGCGCACGTCACTGCGTGGCGGGATCAGGGCCGGCCCTTCGCCGTCGCCCGGCAGGAGCCGCCGGACCAGGAGGACGACCTGAGGCTGGGGCTCACCCTGCCCGACCGCCGCCACCTGTCGCTGCACGGGGCCCTGTCCGCCGTGGAGCGCCACCTGCCGCCGCCCACGGTGCAGGAGGTGCGCGCCTCCGCCCCCGCGGCCTGGGGCCCCGCCCTGGACGACGTCATCGCCCTGGGCACCGCGCTGGATTTGACGGTGGGCGTGTTCGGTTCGCTGGCCTGGCAGCACCGCTCGGGCGTGCCCTTCGTGCGGCCGCTGTCGGACGTGGACCTGCTGTTCGCCCCCGCGCGCTGGTCGGACGTGGAGCGGCTGCTGTTCGGGCTGGAAGCGGTGTCCCGGCGCCACTCGGTGGTGCGCCTGGACGGCGAGGTGCTGCTGCCCGACGGCGGCGCCGTGTCCTGGCGCGAGCTGGCGCTGGAGCCCGAGCGCATCTGGGTCACCGGCCCCCGCGGCGCCAGGCCCCGCACGCTCCGCGAGCTGCGCGCCCTCTTCCCCTCCGAGTCCTGAAACTCGCGGGGCAAGCGCGCCCCGCGTGAATAGGCGCGCCCGCCGCCACGTCACGCAAGCCGCCGTCACAACCCGTTTCCGCCGCCCATTTCGAATGACTCGCGGGGCGCTTCGCACTCCGCGCGACACACGGGCGCGTCACCTCCCTGGACAAACCCGGAAGAACGTGAAGGCCGAGGCCGCGTTGCGTCTTTCATCAACAAGAACCCGGGGTTGTAACGGACACAGGGCAGGCGGCAGGGCGGGCTCCCGGCGTCTGGCCCGCTCGGGTCGGCCGCCCAATTGTCACCCTGTGAATGGTTTGGTAAAGGTTGTCTTTGGGGGCGATTGGGGCCTCTCCGTCACGATGGTGGGATTCTCCGTACAGCGCTGGGCCGCCTGGGCCCCCGGGCTCGTCCATCCTGCTTCCTGGGAAACGTGGCTCGCGACCCCGCATCCGCTCCCCGCGGAAGGCACGCCCGCGCTCGCGGCGATGCCCGCGATGATGCGCCGCCGGGTGGACCGGCTGGGCCGCATCGCGTTGCAGGCTGCGTATGACGCGCACGTGGACGCGCCGGACGCGCCCGTCATCTTCGCATCGCGTTATGGCGACCTGGGCCGCTCGGTGGAGCTGCTCACGCAGCTGGCGCGCTCGGAGCCGCTGTCGCCCACCTCCTTCAGCCTGTCGGTGCACAACGCCATCGGCGCGCTCTACTCCATCGCTCGGGGGGACACGTCCGCCTACGCCGCCATCGCCGCGGGAGAAGAGACGGTGGAGGCCGCCTTCACGGAGGCGTGCGGCCTGCTGTCGGACGGCGTCCCCCGGGTGATGGTCGTCGTCTACGACGAGCCCGTGCCCACGCCGTGGGAACACTTCTCCCGGGACGTGGCGTTTCCCCACGCATGGGCCTGCCTCCTCTCCGCCAGCACGGGCGCGGACGCCATCCACCTGGACTGCGCTGCCGGTGCCCCGGACGCGCCCGTCGCGCAGTTGGATGCGGCGGAGCTCCCGGCGGGCCTGAGCGCCCTGCGCTTCCTCGTTTCCGGCGCCTCGCGGTGGGAGCACGCGACAGGCGGCCGGTGTTGGCGGTGGGCGCGCCATGCTTGAGAAGCTCGAACGGCCGTGGCGCATCTTCGCCACCGGGTTGTCCTTCGCCACCTTCGGCCTGGGGGGGCTGGCGCTGCGGCTCCTCTACTTCCCGCTGCTCGCGCTCTTCGTGCGCGAACCGAAACGGCAGCAGCGGCTGGCGCGGCTCGCGGTGCACTACACGTTCCGCTTCTTCATCGGCTACATGCGCGCGCTGGGCGTGCTGCGCTACGAACTGCAAGGCGTGGAGAAGCTGGCGCGCTCCGGGCTGCTCATCCTGGCCAACCACCCGTCGCTCATCGACGTGGTGTTCCTCATCTCGCTGGTCCCCAACGCGGACTGCGTGGTGAAGGCGAGCCTGGCGAACAACCCGTTCACGCGCGGCCCCATCCGGGCGACGCGCTACCTGAGCAACGACTCCGGGCCCGGGCTTGTCCAGGACTGCATCGCGTCCGTGAAGGCCGGCAACAACCTCATCATCTTCCCGGAAGGCTCGCGCACGCCGCTGGACGGGAACATGCAGCTGCAGCGCGGCGCCGCCAACATCGCGGTGCGCGGCCCGTGCGACATCACGCCGGTCATCATCCGCTGCGAGCCGCGGGGCCTCACCAAGGGCATGCCCTGGTGGAAGGTTCCGGAGAAGCCCATGCACTACGTCATCCGCGTGGAGGACGACATCCCCGTGTCCGCCCAGGACGCGGAAGCGGGCGAGGCGGCGAAGGCCGCGCGCCAGCTCACCACCCGGTTGCACGACCATTTCTCCAGGGGGAGCCAGGAACATGTTGGAGCTTGAGCAGGAAATAAAGCGGCTGGTCATCGACACGTTGAACCTCGAGGACCTGAAGCCGGACGACATCGATCCGGCGGCGCCGCTGTTCGTCGAAGGGCTGGGGCTGGACTCCATTGACGCCCTGGAGCTCGGCCTCGCGTTGCAGAAGTCCTATGGCGTCGTGCTGGCGAGCGACTCCAAGGAGAATCGCCGTCACTTCGCCAGTGTTCGGGCGCTCGCGGACTTCGTCAGCACCCACCGCACCCGTTCCTAAGCAGCCCCCGTCAAAACCAAAGCGAGGACTCACCCCATGACCAAGCACGAGCTGTTCGAGCGCCTGAGCGCCATCCTCCAGGAAACCTTCGACATCGAGCCGTCCCGCATCGTCCCGGAGGCGCGTCTGCACGACGACCTCGACATCGACAGCATCGACGCCATCGACCTGCTGGTGCGCCTGAAGCCGGTGACGGGCCAGCGCGTTCCGCCGGAAGTCTTCCGCTCCGTGCGGACCATCCAGGACGTGGTGGACGCGCTGTACGGTCTGCTCGGCAGCGACTCCGCCGCGGCGTGAAACGCCTGCGTCCGGTGCTGTTGGGGCTCTTGAGCCTCGCCTACCCCCCGCTCGTCTATCTGGGCCTGGGCCACTTCGAGCCCCGCTGGATGGCGCTGCCCCTGGCGGCCATGGCGGTGGTGCGCGCGGTGGCGACGCGGGAAAAGATGTGGCTCGCGGCCGCGGTGGGCGCACTGGTGCTCGCGGGCTCCAGCATGCTGGGCAACAACGCCCTGCCCCTGAAGCTCTACCCGGTGCTGGTGAACGCGGTGCTCCTCACCGTATTCCTCACCAGCCTGGTGTATCCACCCAGCGTGATTGAGCGACTGGCGCGGCTTCGGGAGAAGGACCTGCCACCGTCGGGCGTGGCGTACACGCGCCGGGTGACGCAGGTGTGGTGCGGCTTCTTCGTCCTCAACGGCGCGCTCGCGCTCACCACGGCGCTCTTCGCGAGCGACGCGGCCTGGGCGCTCTACAACGGCCTCATCGCCTACGGCCTCATGGGCCTGCTGTTCGCGGGCGAATGGGTGGTGCGGCAGCGGGTGCGCGCACGGCACGCCCATGGCTGAGCCGCTCGCGCTCGAAGCCCTCCTCGTCCACGGCCGTCCCGCCGGGCACCCCGTGGCCCGGAGCGAGGACGGCGTGCGGGACTTCGGTGCGCTCCGCGCCCGGGTCGCCGGCTGGCGCTCGGCCTTCGCGGCGCACGGAGGCCAGCGCTACGCCCTCTTCACCGAGGACACCTTCGAGTTCGCCGCCGCGCTCCTGGGCGCCTGGCACGCGGGGGTGTGCATCTACCTGCCCGCGGACGCGCGCCCCGCCACGCTGGACGCGCTGAAGGCCCACGTGGACGGCTTCGCGGGCCGGGCCCCCCAGGGACAGGGGCCGCTGGCGCCCGCGATGAACGAGGACGGGACCGCCGCCGCGTTCCAGGCATTGTCGCCCGGGCTCGCCGCGCTGGTCGTCTACACGTCGGGCTCCAGCGGAGAGCCCACCGCCATCCCCAAGCGCCTGTCGCAGCTGTCCAGCGAGGTGGCCACGCTGGGCCGGCTGTTCGACGAGGCCGTGGGGGACGTGCCGGTGCTGGCCACCGTGTCTCACCAGCACATCTACGGCCTGCTGTTCCGGGTGCTGTGGCCGCTGACGTCGGGCCGCCCGTTCGACGCGCATGCCCTGCCCTATCCGGAGGACATCCTGGCCGCGCTCCAGGCTGGCCCCTCCTTGCTGGTGGCGAGCCCCGCGCACCTGAAGCGGCTGCCGGCCACGCTGGACTGGGCGGCCGTGCGCGGGAACCTGCGCGGGCTGTTCTCCTCCGGAGGGCCGCTCACTCCCGAAGCGCTCCATGCCTGCCGCGACCTCTTGGGCCGGGCGCCGGTGGAGGTGTACGGCAGCTCGGAGACGGGCGGCGTCGCGTGGCGCAGGCGCGACACGGACGACAGCGCGTCCTGGCGCACGATGCCGGGCGTGGAGGTGCGCGCGGACGAAGACGCGCTCTCTGTCCGCTCCCCCCACCTGGACCTGCCTCCGGGCGGGTGGTTCACCACGGAGGACCGCGCGAGGCCCGTGCCCGGCGGCTTCGAGCTGTTGGGGCGCCGCGACCGGCTGCTCAAGTTGGAGGAGAAGCGCGTGTCGCTCTCCGCCATGGAGCGGACGCTGGTGGCCGGGGGCCTGCTACGCGAGGCCCGGGTGCTGCCCCTCACGGAGGGCCACCGGGTGATTCTGGCGGTGGTGGGGGTGCCGGACGCGGAAGGCTGGCGGCTCCAGGAGTCGGGGGGCAGGCGGTCCCTGAGCCAGGCGCTGCGCGAGAAGTTGGCCCCGCATTTCGAGTCCAGTGCCTTGCCGCGCCGGTTCCGGTATCTGGAGGCCATGCCGGTCAACTCCCAGGGCAAATCCACCGAGGCGGCGCTCACCGCGCTCTTCGACCCGAAGCGTCCCCCGTTCCGTGTGCTGGAGCGCTCCGACGAGCGCGTGCTGCTGGCGGTGGAGGTCCCCGCGAATTCGCCCTACTTCGAAGGGCACTTCCCGGGCTCGCCCATCCTGCCCGGCGTCGTGCAGGTGGAGTGGTCCCTGCTCCTGGGCCGCGAGCACTTCACGCTGCCGCCGGACTTCCTCCGGCTGGAGACGCTGAAGTTCCAGCAGGTCATTTCGCCCGGCACGCTGCTGTCGCTGGAGCTCACCTGGGCGAAGGAGTCCGGGCGGCTGGGGTTCAAGTTGACGTCGGCCGCGGGCTCGCACGCCAGTGGCCGCATCGTGTTGGGGGGAGGGGCAGGATGAAGGTCTGCGCGGTGATTCCGGTCTACAACCACGGCGAGGCCGTGGGCGCGGTGGTGAAGGCGGTGCGCGGTCACGGGCTGCCCTGCGTGCTGGTGGACGACGGCAGCGAGCCCGGCTGCGCGGCGGTGCTGGACGGCCTGGCGCGCGAGGACAGCGAGCACGTGGAGGTGGTCCGCCTGCCCCAGAACGAGGGCAAGGGCGGCGCGATGATGGCGGGCCTGCGCGCGGCCCTCTCCCGGGGCTACAGCCACGCGCTGCAAATCGACGCGGACGGCCAGCACAACGCCAACGACATCCCGCGCTTCCTGGAACTGGCGAAGGCGCAGCCGGACATGATGGTGTGCGGCACGCCCGTCTATGATGACTCCGTGCCCAAGGGCCGGCTCTACGGCCGCTACGCCACGCACATCTGGGTGTGGATCAACACGCTGTCGTTCGCCATCCGCGATTCCATGTGCGGCTTCCGCGTGTATCCGCTGCAGCCCACCGTGGCGCTCATCGACTCGGTGAGAATCGGCAAGCGGATGGACTTCGACGTGGAGGTGCTGGTGCGCCTGTTCTGGCGCGGCATGCGCATCCTCAACCAGCCCACCCAGGTGCGCTACCCCACCGACGGCATCTCCCACTTCGACGTGCTCTGGGACAACGTGCGCATCTCCGGCATGCACGCCCGGCTCTTCTTCGGGATGCTGGTGCGGCTGCCCGTGCTCCTCTGGAACAAGGTGGCGAAATGAAGTCCCGCCACTGGGCGGAGATGGGGGAGACCACCTTCGTGGCCGGCATCTGGATCCTCTACTGGATCCACCGGTTGCTGGGCCGTTGGCCCTTCCGCGTCTGCCTCTACCCGGTGGTGCTGGTGAACTGGCTCCGGCGGCCGGTGCTGCAGCACTCGTCGCGCCAGTACCTGAAGCGGATGCAGACCGCGACCGGGGCCCTGGGGCACGAGCCCCACTGGCGCGACAGCGTTCGTCACGTGCTGATGTTCGCGGAGACCATGCTGGACAAGCTGCTCGCGGTGAGCGGGCGCTACCGCTTCGAGCGTGTGCGCACCGAGGGCCGCGAGGAGCTCTACGAGGCGGCGAAGTCCGGCAAGGGCGGCATCATCGTCACCGCGCACATGGGCTGCCTGGAGCTGTGCCGCACCATGGCGGAGCGCCGGGGCGAGGTGAAGCTCAACATCCTGGTGCACACGCTGCACGCGGAGCAGTTCAACCGCCTGCTCAAGCGGCTCAACCCGGAGAACGACTTCCGGCTGATGGAAGTCACGGACATGGGCCCGGCCACCGCGGTCGCGCTGAACGAGCGCGTGGAGGCCGGCGAGTTCGTGGTCATCGCGGGCGACCGCATCCCGGTGAATTCCGCCCAGACCGTGCGCGTCGACTTCCTCGGCCACCCGGCGCCATTTCCGGTGGGCCCCTACGTACTGGCGGCGCTCCTCAAGTGTCCGCTCTACCTGCTGGGCTGCATCCATGAGGGCAAGGGCTACACCATCCACTTCGAGCGCCTCTTCGAGCGCGTCGTGCTGCCTCGGGGCAAGCGCGAGCAGGCGCTCACCGACTGCGCGCAGCACTACGCAGCCCGGGTGACGGCGCTCCTCCAGCGCGCGCCCTACGACTGGTTCAACTTCTTTCCCTTCTGGGATCAGGTGCATGTCTCCGCGAAGCCCCCCACTTTCTGACACCCCGGTCCGCTTCGACGGCGGACGGCTGACGCTCGAGGACGTGGGCGCCCTGTCGCGCCGCGAGCGCCCGGCGGAGCTGGGCACGGCCCCGGCCTTCCGCCAGCGCATCGCCAAGGGCGCCGCGTTCCTGGACCGGCTGCTGGCGGAGGACGGCGTCATCTACGGCGTCACCACCGGCTACGGCGACTCCGTCACGGTGTCCATCCCGCCCGCGCTCGTCGCGGAGCTGCCGCACCACCTCTACACGTACCACGGCATCGGCGCGGGCCGGTTCCTCACCCCGGAGGAGACGCGCGCGGTGCTGGCCACTCGGCTGGCGTCGCTGTCGCAGGGCTTCTCCGGCGTGGGCGTGCCGCTGCTCACCCAGTTGGAGCTGCTGCTCCAGCACGACGTGCTGCCCATGATTCCCGCGGAAGGCTCCGTGGGCGCGTCCGGCGACCTGACGCCCCTGTCCTACGTGGCGGCGGTGCTCTGCGGCGAGCGCGACGTGTGGCACCGGGGCGAGCGCAAGCCCGCGGCGCAGGTGCTGAAGGAGCTGGGCATCGCGCCCCTCAAGCTGCGGCCGAAGGAAGGCCTGGCCATCATGAACGGCACCGCTGTGATGACGGCCCTGGCGTGCCTGGCGTGGGAGCGGGCGGAGTACGTGTCGAGGCTCGCCACGCGGCTCACCGCCTTCAACGTGCTGGCGAGCGCCGGCAACGCGCACCACTACGACGAGACGCTCTTCGCGGCGAAGCCCCACGCGGGACAGCAGCGCGTGGCGGCCCGACTGCGCGCGGACCTGGTCACGGACCGGCCACCGCGCAACGAGCAGCGGCTCCAGGACCGGTACTCGCTGCGGTGCGCGCCGCACGTCATCGGGGTGCTGGAGGACGCGCTGCCGTACTTCCGCACGCTCATCGAGAACGAGCTGAACAGCGCCAACGACAACCCGCTCATCGACCCGGACGGCGAGCGGGTGCTGCACGGCGGCCACTTCTACGGCGGCCACATCGCCTTCGCGATGGACGGGCTGAAGACCGCGGTGGCCAACGTGGCGGACCTGTTGGACCGGCAGCTGGCGCTGCTGGTGGACCCGCGCTTCAACCACGGGCTGCCCGCGAACCTCTCCGCGTCCACCGGCGCCCGCGCGGCCATCAACCACGGCCTCAAGGCGGCGCAGATCAGCGTCTCCGCGTGGACCGCGGAAGCGCTGAAGCAGACCATGCCCGCGTCCGTCTTCTCCCGCTCCACCGAGTGCCACAACCAGGACAAGGTGAGCATGGGCACCATCGCCGCGCGCGACTGCCTGCGCGTGCTGGAGCTGACGGAGCAGGTGGTCGCGGCGATGCTCATCGCGGCGCGCCAGGGCGTCACCCTGCGTCAGCGGGTGGACGCGGACGCGAAGCCCGGCCCCGCCCTGGCCGCGATGCACGCGGACCTGGAAGCACGCATCCCCTTGCTGGTGGAGGACCGGGCGCTGGACGGTGAGCTGCAGGGATTGATCACCGCCATCCGCCGTCGGGAGTGGAGGCTGCATGAAGCCTGACCTGAGCTGCGAGCTGGAGATCGACCCGGCGTTCCACGACCTCGACATGATGGAGATCGTCTGGCACGGCCACTACGTGAAGTACCTGGAGCTGGCGCGCGCCGTCATCCTGCGAAAGCACGACTACGACTGGCCGCAGATGCGCGAGTCCGGGTACGGCTGGCCCGTGGTGGAGATGAAGCTCAAGTACGTCTCCCCCATCTCCTACAAGCAGCGCATCATCGTGCGCGCCGAAATCACCGAGTGGGAGAACCGGCTGCGCTTCGACTACCTGCTGCGAGACGCGGACACCGGGCGCAAGGTGAACCAGGCCCACACCCTCCAGGTCGCGGTGTCCTTGAAGACGGGCGAGATGGAATACGTCTGCCCGGAAGTCCTCTGGAAGAAGTTGGGAGTGTGGCCGGGATGAAGCCCTTCCTCGTGTTGATGCTGTCGCTGCTGTCCGTGAGCGCCCACGCCGCGGACCTGGTGAAGGACGTGCGCGCGCGTCTGGTGGACGCGCCGCTGGTGCGTGGCCAGTTCGAGCAGAAGAAGACCGTGGCGGGCTTCAAGAAGCCGCTGGTGTCCAAGGGGGACTTCCTCCTCGCCCGCGACCAGGGCGTGCTGTGGAACACGCGCACGCCGTTCGCCTCCACGCTGACGCTCACGCGCAAGTCGCTGAGCGCACAGCAGGCCACGGGCGGCGCGGCCTATCACCTGGACTCCACCAAGGAGCCCGCGCTGGCGGCGGTGAACGAGCTACTCTTCGCGCTCCTGTCGGGCGACGTCGCGGCGCTCCAGAAGCGCTTCACGGTCGAGGGCGCGCTCGTCGGCGACAAGGGCTGGAAGCTGGAATTGACGCCCACGGACGCGGGGCTCGCGCGCGTCTTCAAGCACATCCACCTGGAGGGTGACGGGTACGTGCGCCAGGTGCAACTGGACGAGACGCGCGGCGACAGCAGCGTCATCACGTTCGAGCAGCTCGCGCAGACGCCTCCCCCCGACGCCACGGAAGCGGAACGCCTTGGCAAATAAGCTGGCCATCCTGTGGGCGCTGGTGGTGCTCGCCGTGGGCATTCACCAGGTGCAGTTCTGGCGCTCCGCGAGCCTGGACACCGACGTGCTCGCGCTCCTGCCGGAGGACGAGCAGGCGCCGGAGGTGGACGCCGCCACGCGCAAGCTCGCGGACGAAGCCGGCCGGCAGCTCGTGCTGCTGGTGGGCGCCAACGACTGGCCGTCCGCGCAGAAGGCCGCGGACGAGGCCACGCGCGTGCTCACGGAGTCCTCGGACCTGCTGGAGCCGGCGGTGGTGGACACCTCCGCGCTGGAGCAGGCGGTGGACTTCTACCGTCCCTATCGCGACCGGTTGCTCACGCCCGCGCAGCGCAAGTGGCTGGCGCGCGCGACGCCGGAGGAACTGGGCGGCACGGCGCTGATGAAGCTGTATCAGCCCGCGGGCGCGCAGCTGACGGACTGGAACGCGGATCCGCTGGGGCTGTGGCAGGACTGGTGGCAGGCCCGCGCGGCGGAGACGTCCGCCCGGCCTCGCGACGGACGGCTCTGGCTCTCCGGCGAGGGGCGCGAGTGGGTGCTCCTCATGTGGAAGAGCAAGGTGTCCGCCTTCGCGCTGGGAGACGGCTCGCGCGTCACCGCCACGGTGGAACGGGCGCGGGCACAGGTCGAAGCCACGGTGCCCGGCGGACGGCTGGTGGCCGCGGGCGTGCCGCTGTACGCGGAGGCCGCCGCCGCGCAGGCGAGCTGGGAGATGTCCACCATCGGCTTCGGGTCGCTGGCGGCGGTGCTCATCCTGGTATGGCTCACCTTCCGCTCGCTTCGGCCCATCCTCCTCGTGGGCGTGTCACTCACGCTGGGCTGCGCGGTGGCACTCACCGTCACCGCGCTGGTGTTCGACCGGGTGCACCTGCTCACGCTCGTCTTCGGCTCCAGCCTGGTGGGCGTGGCGGAGGACTACGGCTTCCACTACTTCGCCGCGCGTCAGGGCAAGGCCCCTTCGGAGCGCGGTCCGGTGATGCGCGCGCTCCTGCCCGGCATGGTGCTCGCGCTCGTCACCAGCGTGGTGGCGTACCTGGCGCTGGGCGTGGCGCCCTTCCCGGGCCTGCGGCAGATGGCGGTGTTCTCCGCCGCCGGCCTCACCGGCGCGTTCCTCACCGTGGTGTTCTGGTTCCCCTCGCTGGACACGGGCGCCCTGCCCATCACCTCCTTCTCGGAGCGCTTCTCCGCGTCCATCACCCGCTGGCCGCGCATCGCGTCCACCCCGGCGTGGTGGCTGTCCGGCGCGATCGTCACGGTGCTCGTGGCCGTGGGCATCTGGAAGCTGGAGCCCCGGGACGACCTGCGCCAGTTGCAGGGCGCGCCCGCGAACCTCATCGCGGATCAGCGTGAGTTGGGACGCCTGTTGGGGCTGCCCAGCCCGGCGCAGTTCTTCCTGGTGCAGGGCGACAGCGACGAACAGGTGCTCGCGCGCGAGGCCGTGCTGAAGACGAAGCTGGACGCGCTGGTCGTGGACAAGGTGTTCGCGGGCTATCGCGCCGTGTCCGACTGGCTCCCGTCCGAAGCGCAGCAGCACGAGGACGCGGCCCTGAGCGCCCGCGCGGAAGGCCTGGCCGTCGCCGCCGTCGCCGCCTCCACGGGTGAAGCCCCCACGCGCGCCGCGTTCTCCCAGGAACCGCTCACGCCCAAGCACTTCCTCGCCGGGCCCGCCGCCAACGTCATCCGGCAGCAGTGGCTGGGGACGCTGGGCAAGGCGCAATACAGCGTCCTCATGCTGCGCGGCCTCCACGACCCCAAGGTGCTGCCCCGCCTGGAAGAGGTGGCACGGGGCCTGGAGGGCGTCCGCTGGGTGGACAAGACGGCGGAGATTTCAGGCCTGCTCAGCCGCTACCGCCGCATCATGGGTGGGCTCATCGTCGCGGGCTACATCGCGGTGCTGCTCACGCTGGTGGCGCGCTTCGGCCGCCAGGCGTGGCGCGCGTGGGTCCCCTCCGTGCTGGGCACGCTGCTGACGCTCGCCATCTTCGGGTGGGTGGGCGCGCCGCTGCAGCTCTTCACCGTGCTCGGGCTGGTGCTGCTGCTGGGCATGGGCGTGGACTACGGCATCTTCCTTCTGGAGCACCCCGGTGACGGCTCCGCGTGGCTCGCGGTGGCGCTGGCCGGCGTGAGCACGCTCCTGTCCTTCGGGCTCCTGGGGCTCTCCGCCACGCCCGCGCTGCGCTCCTTCGGCCTCGCCATGCTGCTCGGCGAGGTCACCATCTGGATCCTCACTCCTTGTTTCCGACTTCCATCCGGGAAAGCCACACATTGAAAACTGAAACAGCGGACATCCTCATCATTGGCGCGGGCCCCGCGGGCTCCGTCGCGGCGGGCCTCCTTCGCAAGCAGGGCCGTGATGTCCTCGTGCTGGAGCGCGAGCAGTTCCCCCGCTTCTCCATTGGCGAGAGCCTGCTGCCGCAGAGCATGGAGTACATCCAGGAAGCCGGCTTCCTCCAGGACGTGGTGGAGGCGGGCTTCCAGTACAAGAACGGCGCCGCCTTCGAGCGCGCCGGCAAGTACACGGACTTCGACTTCCGCGAGAAGTTCAGCCCCGGCTGGGCCACCACCTACCAGGTGCAGCGCGCCCGCTTCGACCAGATTCTTGCCCAGGCCGCGGAGAAGAAGGGCGCCACCGTGCGCTTCCGCCACGAGGTGCTGACCGTGGACTTCTCCAGCGGGCAGCCGGTGGTGACGGCGCGCTCCCCTGAAGGCGAGACGTACCAGGTGAAGGCGCGCTTCCTCCTGGACGCGAGCGGCTTCGGCCGCGTGCTGCCACGCCTGTTGAACCTGGAGACCCCGTCCAACTTCCCCGTGCGCGGCGCCATCTTCACGCACGTGGTGGACAACGTTCCGCTCGGCACCTTCGACCGGAACAAGATCCGCGTCACGACGCACCCGGAGCACGTGCACGTCTGGTACTGGACCATCCCCTTCTCCGACGGCCGCTGTTCGCTGGGCGTGGTCGCGAAGAAGGAGTTCCTGGACCAGTACACCGGCACGGACACGGAGCGGCTCCAGGCCATCGTGAAGGAGGCGCCGTCGCTGCAGAACCTCCTGAAGAACGCCGTCTGGGACACGCCCGCGCGCAAGCTCACCGGCTACGCGGCCAACGTGAAGTCGCTGTGGGGCCCGGGCTTCGCGCTGCTGGGCAACGCGGGCGAGTTCCTGGACCCCGTGTTCTCCTCGGGCGTCACCATCGCCTTCAAGTCCGCGAGCCTCGCCTCCGCCTGTATCGCCCGGGAGTTCGCGGGGGAGAAGGTGGACTGGGAGAACGACTACGCGAAGCCGCTCAAGGCGGGCGTGGACACCTTCCGCACCTTCGTGGAGTCCTGGTACGAGGGCGGCTTCCAGAACATCATCTTCCATCCGAACCCGTCCGAGGACGTGCGCAAGATGATCTCCGCCATCCTCGCGGGCTACGCGTGGGACAAGAACAACCCCTACGTGGCGGAGAGCAAGCGGCGCCTGACCGTCCTCGAGGCGCTGTGCGCGGCGTAGTCGCCGCCCTGCTCGTCGCGGGGATGGTGGCCTGCACCACCTCGCCCCGGCCCCGGCCCGCCGCTCCTGGCGAGCCGTTGCCGGAGCTGCGCCTGGCTCCCGCCGCTCTCGGGGCGTCCGTGAGCCTGGCGCAGCAGCTGGTCTTCGCGCACGAGCAGGACCCCGGAGGCCCCCGCTCCCTGGAGGCCCTCCTGGAGGTGGATCCGGCTCAGGTGCAGCTGGCCGGGCTGGCCATGGGACACCGCATCCTCACCCTGCGCTGGGACGGCAGCCACCTGGTCGAGGAGCGGGACCCTCGCCTGCCCGCCCAGTTCAACTCCGCGCTCGTCATCCGGGACGTGCAGCTCGTCTACTGGCCGGCCGACGCCGTGCGCGCCGCCCTGCCCGCTGGGTGGACGCTGGAGGACGGACCGGGACAGCGGACCCTGTCGAAGAACGGCAGGGAATGGGTGTCGGTGCGCTACGATGGCACCCCGCGCTGGGAAGGGCGCACGCAGCTCACCAATCACTCCGAGCACTACCAGCTCACCATCGAATCGCACGTCGCGGACGAGTGACACCCCATGCCTCCTCCTGTCTTCCTCAACCAGCTGGGCCTCGTCTGCGCATTGGGCTCCGGGAAGCAGGAGGTGGCCCGGGCGCTGTTCGCGGACACCGTCTCCGGCGTCGCTTCGCATGCCGGGTACGCGGACCGTCCGTTGCACCTGGGCGTCGTCACCGCACCGCTCGCGGCGCAGGACGCCCTGCCCCCTTCGCAGCACAGCCGCAACAACGCGCTCCTGCTCACGGCATTGGAGCAGGTGCGCGCCGAGATTGACGCGGCCGTGGCCCGCTTCGGTCCCTCGCGCGTGGCGGTGGTGATGGGCACCAGCACCTCCGGCATCGGGGAAAGCGAGTCGGCCATCGCCGGCCACCTGGCCACGGGGGAGCTGCCGCCCCGCTTCCATCTGCAGCAGCAGGAACTGGGCTCCCCGGCGTTGGCGCTCTCGCACGTGCTGGGCACCCGGGGCCCCGCGTATGTCATCTCCACCGCGTGCTCCTCCAGCGCCAAGGCCCTGGCCAGCGCGGCGCGGATGCTGCGCACGGGCACCGTGGACGCGGTGCTGACGGGCGGCGTGGATTCGCTGTGCGGCTTCACCGTGGCGGGCTTCCGCTCGCTGGACTCCGTGAGCGAGGAGCGCTGCAACCCGATGAGCGCCCACCGCCACGGCATCAACATCGGCGAAGCGGCGGCGCTGTTCCTGATGACGCGCGAGCCGGGGCCGGTGCGCCTGTCCGGCTGGGGCGAGTCCTCCGACGCGCACCACATCTCCGCGCCCGAGCCCGGCGGCAAGGGCGCCATGGCAGCCATCCAGCAGGCACTGAAGCGCGCGGGACTTTCGCCGGAGCAGGTGGACTACGTGAACCTGCACGGCACCGCCACGCCGCAGAACGACGCCATGGAGACCCGCGCGGTGCACGCGCTGCTGGGGCCCGGCGTGAAGGCCAGTTCCACCAAGCCGCTCACCGGCCACACGCTGGGGGCCGCGGGCGCGCTGGAGGCGGCCTTCGCGTTCCTCACGCTCGTGGACAACCCGGAGGGACATCTGCCCGGGCACTTCTGGGACGGGGCCGTGGACGACTCGCTGCCGGCGCTGTCGCTGGTGAAGCCGGGGGAGTCGCTGGGGCGCCCGGTGAAGAGCGTGCTGAGCAATTCGTTCGCCTTCGGGGGAAGCAACGCGGCCCTCGTGCTGGAGCGCGCATGATGCGCATCGTGATTGATCAGCCCGTCGAGGAGCTGGTGCCCCATCAGGGGCGCATGCGGCTGCTCGACCGCGTCCTGGAAGGCGACGCGGACTCGCTGCTCGCGGAGGTCACCGTGCGCGAGGACAGCCTCTTCTACGCGGACGGCGTCGTGGGCGGCTGGGTGGGCATCGAGTACATGGCGCAGGCCGTAGCCGCGTGGGCCGGGTGGCATGCGCGCAAGCGCGGCGGCACGCCCCGGGTGGGCTTCCTGCTGGGCACGCGCCGCTTCGAGTGTAGCCGCCCCACCTTCAAGCTGGGCGAAACCCTGCGCATCGAGGTCCACCGCCAATTCTCCGCGGACAACGGGCTGGGCCAGTTCGACTGCACCTTGCGCATCGGGACGGAGCAGGTGGCCACGGCGGCGCTGACGGTCTACGAGCCGCAACCGGGGCAGGACCTGGGAAGGGGCAACACAGATGGGTGACAAGACGGTGCTGGTGACGGGCTCCAGCCGGGGCATCGGCCGCGCCATCGCGCTGCGCCTGGCCCGCGACGGCTACGACGTCGTGGTGCACTGCCGCAGCAAGCGCGAGGAGGCGGACGCGGTGGCCGCCCAGATTCGTGAAGCCGGTCGCGAGTCGCGCGTGCTCCAGTTCGACGTGGCGGACCGCGCCGCCACGCAGGCCGCGCTGCTCCAGGATGTCGAGGCCCACGGCTGCTACTACGGCGTGGTGTGCAACGCGGGCATCGCTCGCGACAACGCCTTCCCCGCGATGACGGCGGAAGAGTGGGACGGCGTCATCCACACCAACCTGGACGCGTTCTACAACGTGCTCAACCCGCTCACGATGCCGCTGGTGCGCCGCAAGAAGCCGGGCCGCATCGTCACGCTGTCGTCCGTGTCCGGGCTCATGGGCAACCGGGGTCAGGTGAACTACAGCGCCGCCAAGGCGGGCATCATCGGCGCGACGAAGGCGCTGGCGGTGGAGCTGGCCAAGCGCGACATCACCGTCAACTGCGTGGCGCCGGGCCTCATCGACACGGAGATGGTGCCTCCAGAGGTCCTGGAGGAGGCGCTCAAAATCATTCCCGCCCGCCGGATGGGCAAGCCCGAGGAGGTCGCCGCCGCGGTGGCCTTCCTCATGTCGGAAGATGCGGCCTACATCACGCGGCAGGTGATTTCGGTGAACGGGGGGATGATCGGATGAAGCGCGTAGTCGTCACCGGAGTCGGTGCGCTGAGCCCCCTGGGCCATGACTGGAAGACGGTCGAGGCGCGGCTGCGCGCGCGCCAGAACGCAGTCCAGGTGATGGAGCCCTGGAAGGCCTACGAGGGCCTCAACACGCGGCTGGGCGCTCCCGCCCTGCCCTTCGAGCTGCCGCCGTCCGCGTACACGCGAAAGACGACGCGCACCATGGGCCGCGTGGCGCTGATGGCGACGCGGGCCAGCGAGTTGGCGCTCCAGGACGCGGGCCTGTTGGGCAGCCCCCTGGTGAAGAGCGGGAAGATGGGCATCGCCTATGGCTCCTCCGCGGGGACGCCGGAGAACATGGGCGACTTCGGGAAGATGATCACCCACAAGACGACGGAGGGCATCACCGCGACGACGTACCTGCGGATGATGTCCCATACGGCGGCGGTGAACATCGGCGTCTTCTTCGGCGTCACCGGGCGCATCATCACCACGTCCAGCGCGTGCACGTCCGGCAGCCAGGGCATCGGCTACGCGTACGAAGCCATCAAGCTGGGCCGCCAGGTGGCGATGCTCGCGGGCGGCGCGGAGGAACTGGACGCCACGGGCGCGGCGGTGTTCGACACCCTCTTCGCCACCAGCACCAAGCACAACGAAGCGCCGCACCAGTCCCCCCGCCCCTTCCACGCCGAGCGCGACGGACTGGTGCTGGGCGAGGGCGCGTGCACGCTGGTGCTGGAGGAGCTGGAGCACGCGAAGGCTCGCGGCGCCACCATCCACGCGGAGCTGTTGGGGTACGGCACCAACAGCGACGGCCGCCACGTGACGCAGCCCAACGCGGACACCATGGCGGAGGCCATGCGGCTGGCGCTGGAGGACGCGGGCGTGCCTGCTTCCGCCATCCCCTACGTCAACGCGCACGGCACGGCGACGGACACGGGTGACGTGGCGGAGAGCGCGGCGACGAAGAGGGTCTTCGGGGAGAAGGTCGCCATCTCCAGCCTCAAGAGCTACATGGGCCACACGCTGGGGGCCTGCGGCGCGCTGGAGGCGTGGATGACCATCCAGATGATGCGCTCGGACTGGTTCGCGCCCACGCTGCACCTGACCGCGGACTCCGTGGATCCGAAGTGCGCGCCCCTGGACTATGTCGTGGGTGAGGGACGTGCGTTGCAGACGGACCTGGTGATGAGCAACAACTTCGCCTTCGGTGGCATCAACACGTCGTTGATCTTCCGCCGCTGGCCTTGATGCCTGGAGACACCGCCATGAAGAAAGCCCTCCTGTTGCTGGCCCTGACCGCCGCGAGCCCCGCCCTGGCGCGCGACACCGTGACGAAGGTGAAGCTGGCGGACGTGATGGCCCTGCCCGAGGCCAAGCAGAAGCTGGACGGCTCGGTGAAGTTCTTCATGGCGGGCGCGAAGACGCCCAACGTGCTCAAGACGCTGGGCAGCGACACCTCGAACAAGAAGACCAACGGCGTGGGCAAGTCGGACGACTACGCCTGCAAGTGGGCCGCCCTCTCCGCCATCATCGCCCTGCAGGAGGGCGCGAAGAAGAACGGCGCCAACGCGGTGGTCAACGTCGTCAGCTACTACAAGAAGGTGGAGTTCAAGAGCGCCACCGAAATCGAGTGCCACGCCGGCAGCTTCGTCACCGGCGTCGCGCTCAAGGGCGACTACGCCACCATCGCGAAGTAGTCCCGGAGGCGGCTTCCGCGCGGTGGGTCCTACCGCCGCGCGGGCACCTCGATGCGGCAGACGCTCCCGGGCGCCAGGTTCCGCGAGAGCATCCAGTCCTCCAGGTCGCGGTCGATGCGCGCCGAGGCCTCCGCGTTGAAGCGACGGTTGTCCTGGAGCTTCCACCCCTGCGGGTAGTTGCCCGAGTAGCCGTTCACCGTGGGCACGCCGTGCTCGCCGGACGCCCACACGGCGTCCAGCTGGTACTTCCACTCCTGGGCCTCGCCGGACGTCGGCGCGTAGAAGAAGGTCGCGCAGCCCGGTGCGATGCGCGCGGCCACCGACTCCACATCCGCGCGCGCTTCGTGCCGGTCATAAGCGGGACTGGCGAGCCCCTGCTCCAGGAGGCACAGCGCGCCCAGGCCCACCGCCAGCGCCGCGCGTCCGGAGTCCCACTGCCGCTGGAGGTACAGGGCCAGCCCCACGGCCGCGGGCACCAGCAGCCACATGCCGATGCGGGCCAGGGCCCGGATGGCCGCCGCGCCGGGCACGCCGTGAAAGACGAGCCACCAGGGCGTGTAGCCGCCCGTGTAGCGCGACGCGAGCACCACGGTGGCCACCGCCACGACGAGCAGCAGTCGCACCGCGGGCCGTGAGCGCGCCTGCCACAGGCCGATGCCCGCGAGCACCGGGGTGACGAAGCCGAAGCCCAGGCGGTGCTCCCACGCCACGGGCATGCGCTGGAACTTGGAGAAGCCGTTCGTCCACCCGTACAGCCAGCTGTCCTGGCCCACGAAGAACCAGCTCCAGAAGCGCGGCACCATGGGCGAGACTTCCGCGAAGGTGCGCAGCCCCACCGTGCCAATGGCCTGACGTGAGTGCAGGACGAGCGGCACGAGCAGCGCCAACCCCACGACACCGAAGCCCGCGAGCGCCGGGAGATGGCGGCGCAGCGCCGTCAGCAGCGGACCGCGCGTGTCCCGGAAGACGAGCCCGGCGATGAACGCCAGCAGCAGGAAGAAGAAGAGGAACCAGCCCCAGTAGAAGCCCGCGTAGAGCTGGGCCACGAACGCGCCCACCAGCAGCGCGGACCAGGCAATCCCACGCCGCCGGTCCGTCTCCGGCCGCGTCAGCGCGATGACCGCGCCCACGGCGAGGAGCGCGAAGAACTGTCCTTCCAGCTGCGGGTGGTTGAGTTGGTTGATGCGCGGCGCGCCGGCCGTGAAGAGCACCGCGCCCACCACGGCGGGAAGGACGCGCAGGCCAAAGCCTCGCCGCAGCAGCCACACCGCCGCGGCGTAGTTGAGCGCCGCCATGGTGAGCGACCACGCCTGCCATGACAGGTCCGCGCCAAGGCCCAGCGCGCGCCACAGCCAGTAGAACGGCGCCACGCCCAGGAGCACGTCGGAGTACGCGGCGACGTTGAGCTCCGGGTAGAACATCGGCGGATCCCAGAAGCGCGCGTGCGCCGGGTCGCCGGTCACGAAGCGCCAGCCGTGCTCCAGGACGTAGTGGTTGAAGCGCACGTCGCCCTCGTCCCCCTGCACCAGGCGCAGCCCGGACAGGATGGCGGGATGATGCGACAGCAACAGGGCCAGCACGCCGCCAGCGAGGACGAGCAGGGCGACGCGGGTGCGTTCCGTGACGGCGGTTCCCATGGGCGCCGGGAGCGTTAACACACCGGACACGCCCGCTGGAATGACGGAGGGCGTCCAGCAAGCGCGCCCTCCATCCCCGTCACGCGGTGGTCAGCGCGTCGGCAGGTCCAACCAGGACGGCCCGCCGAGCGACAGCGTCGCGCCGGTGGTGTTGGCGTCCAGGTAGAGCGGATCCTTCGTGTCCACGACGAGCGCCAGCCGGTGCAGCACGGGGACGTCGTACGCGGTGGCGGGGAACGTCAGGTCCAGGTCGAGCGGCACGCCCGGCGTCGCGTTCTTCCACGAGAGGGGCACGTGGGTGATGAGCCCGCCGAAGTCGCCCAGGAGGTCGTACAGGTAGGCGACGACCGTGCCCGACGTGGTGGAGGGTGTGACGCGCAGGCGCAGGCTGGCCGTGCCCCGGATGGCGACGCCGCTCGTGGTGAGGGACGACGTCCAGACTCCAGCGTTGAGGCGGTTGACGCCCGGCAGCCAGACCACGGGCGGAATGCCGGTCAGCGCCTGGAGCCCGTTGGTCAGCAGCGCCACGCCCGCGTCGGCGTTCGTGTCGAAGCCGGACCAGACGGTCCGCGAGCCGCTCGACGACGGCGTGCCGCCCAGCGTGCCGGTGCCATCCAGGACGCGGATGGCGCCCAGGCCGAAGCGCTGCGTGCCCTTGGAGACCTGGGCCCAGGACGCATAGCCCTCCGTGTCGCCGTCGTAGGTGCGCAGCACGACGGGCGCCTCACGGGAGATGCCGGTGTCCACGCCCGCGACGTACTGGTCCATCCAGCGCGTCACGCTGGTCCAGACACCGTTGGGCAGGCCCAACAGGCCCGTGGCCTCCACGACGGCGTGGTCGCCCGGCGCGAACTCCAACCGCTTGGGGCCCGAGAGCTGGCCGTAGAACGACACGAGCTGGTTGGGCGGGAAGAGGCTGTCGCCGTACGCATTGGCCATCAGGATGGCGGGCTTGTTGGCGTTGATCTGACTGATGTACGTGGCCGCCGAGCGCACGCGGCCCCAGGCCTTGATGGACTCGATGTTCCGGTTGGCGAAGTAGTCGTTGATGGTGGTGCTCAGCTCGGGGCCAGGCCGGCCCAGCAGCGTCGCGGCGAGGTTCAGCAGCGCCACCGCCTGCGGACGCCGCGTCTCGCCGCCGAACAGCGACGCCACCAGGTCCGACCAGCCGGAGAGCGCCGCCACCGCCTTCACGCGCGAGTCGAAGCCGGAGGCGATGAGCGAGATGCCCGCGCCATACGAAACACCCGCGAGCCCGATGCGAGAGGGATTCGCGGTCGTGTTGGCGAGCATCCAATCAATGACTCGCGACGTGTCCGCGATGTCCGCCGGTCCAGCGGTATCAATGCCACCGCCGGAGGCCCAGAAGCCGCGCGGCGTATAGGACAACGCCACGTAGCCCTTCTGCGCCATCGCGTTGGCCTGGGCCAGGTACTCCAGGTCGTTGAGTCCCCAGCTCGAGATGAAGACCACGGCCGGATGCGGCCCCGGTGTCGTGGGCGCGATGTAGTTGGCCTTCAGGACGGTGCCGTCGCTGCCGGGGATGTCGACGAACCGGAAGCCGGTGGTCGGCAGGGCCAGGCCCGTGAGCGGCAGCAACAGGAACAACATGACCACTGGCAAACGCTTGCACCACGCAGGGAGTTTCAAAGTCATTGAGACACCTCAGGGGGCGGCTGGGGAGTGAAGCGCGGCCATATTGAGACCCGTTGATTCCCGAGTCAACACGCAGGCGAGAATAAACAGGATTCCAAACCAAACGCGATGTTTGTTATCTCAGAGCAGCTTCTGTCCCAGCACGTCGAAGGCCTCGATGACGGTCGCGGCGGCGGGGCTGGCGGGGTACTCCTCCACGAGCAGGGTCCAGATCATCGTGTCCCGGAGCGCTCCATCAGGTGCGACGAGCCGCTGTCTCAATGTGCCTTCGTGGACGAACCCCAGCCTCCTGGCGACCGCCGCGCTGCGGACGTTGCGGGGGTCGCAATGGATCTCCACCCGACGCACGCCCTCCACTTCGAAGGCGACGCGGGTGAGCGCCCCTGCGATTTCCGTCGCGAGCCCCTGGCCCGTGTGACTGGCTGAAATCCAGTAGCCGATCTCCAGGGCCCCCTCCCCCACCCGGGGATGCAGGCCCATGCCGCCGAGAACCTCGGAGCCGTCGCGGCTGAGCACGCCGTAGGCGAAGTCCTGTCCCAGGTCGAAGAGCCCGCGCATGCGGCGAAGCTGACCGGCCTGCTGCGCGACGCTCATGGGATAACGCTTCGCCCACTCCATCCAGGGACGCAGCTGTTCCAAGCTGGCTTCGATGGCTCGCAGTGCCAGCGGCGCATCGGCCGGTGACCAACAACGGAGCACGCTGCGCGCGGTCTGGACTGTGTATGCGGGACGAACTGCAGAGGGATTCATGACGCCCTCAAGTCATTCACACAATACCACCTCGGCCAAGCGCCCAAAGGGCCGAGTGATTTGACTCGCCCTGTATGAGCCGGCGCATTTCGCCTGGCTCCGGCCTCATGCTGCTGGCACCACGCCGGACAAAATACTCATTCTGCGCATTAGCGTAGGGCTTCTGATCACCCTCCTTGACATCCACGACCACAACAGGACGCCCCTCCTTGTCATGCACTCGGAAGCCACAACGCGGAGCAGGCTTGACCTCCCTTTGGAACAACTGATCCAATCGGTCCCTGATCGCCTTGATGGCAATCTCCACATTATCGTCCTGCCTCTTCGCAGCCTTCTTCAAATCCGAAACACCCTGTGGAGTGCCATTGTCATCCACCCCCACATAAAGACGCCCTCCCTTCGAGTTAGAGAACGCGACTACGGTTTTCACCAACTCAGCCTCCTTGCCATCCTTCTGCTCAACAAAAGGCTTGAATTCAACATACTCATTCTCACCACCCGCCAACTCCGACAGCACCTTTTGTTCATCCGTAGCAACGCCCCCCACATCAGACAACAATTCACCACTCCGCTCCAGCCGCTTGCGCGCCAGCAATCCCCCCTCCTCATCCAATACAAAGATACCAATCAACTCGGATCCCCCTGGAACATCCAACTCAACAACGGAGGAGGCCTCCACGATGTCATGGCGTTTGCTCTGACTCCCCGCATAAAAGACTTGCACCTCATACCGCCGTTCCGGATGGCGGATCTCCATTTCAATCAGCAAGCGCCCCTTGCTCCATTCCGCACGAGCGATTCGGATCCGTGTATCCGGAAGGATGGTCAATACAGCCCACAGCGGACTCTCATCATCCCTTCTCTTCCAAGCGGAACCGTCCTTCCACATCCACTCATGCATCGCATGCACACCATTCAAGAACGGCGGCTCCCCCTTGAGAAGCACAGGATCGCCAGGAAGGGCACTCTCGCCAATCCCCTCGAATCGATGCAGATCACTCCGAAAATGCCATTCCTTCCAACCTGTGTAGCTAGGATTCCAACGATGAGGCTCCTGGGGCCACGTCGAACTCTTCTCCAGAGAAATCGAGACACCATCCACAACACCAACACCCGCGAACAATTCCGAGATTCTGGCAATGGACGCAGACGCCCCATCAACCCACTCTTCAACAAAGCTCAATTTTGGATACTGGATTGAGGACCGTGCGGCCTGGACCTCATCCCAGAACTGAATTTTGCCGGCGACAACAAACGAGCGCTGTCCTGAGTGCCTTACGACAAATGTAAACATGGCTCCGGCGGATGGAGAGATTCGAATTTCCATTGCAGCTCGCAACTGCTCCACCAACTTCTCTGGGACAATGTGCTCCATGGCTCACCTATGATCCTGAAGGACTTTCCACAACCCACGAAATTTCCTAATTAGTCATCCAACCCAGCAACTTCGACAAACCATTCCGTCTTACATCTTGGAGCCAAATGGAAAGACCACAACTGAGGCTACCTCCACTCGTCATCGCTGAAGCATGACATCAAGCGCATCTAGCCTCACAACATCAACGGACTCCTGACCGATTTGGCCATCCTCATCGAAGCGAGCGGCAGTGCCATGTTCCAACCGGGTACCGACGAGGATTAGTCGATGGATGGGCCCTCTACGTCGAGCCCTTCGAACTGCGGGCGTTCGTGAACTGGCGCACACCACGAGCATCGGCGTCCACCAAAGGACGTCGGGATGGGGGCGGCTGAGCCTGGCTCTCTGAAGCACCATGAGATATTTCGGCGTCCAGAACGCGATGGCCGGGATGAAACCGCCATTTGCGCTGTTGGGGACGCGCCCGCGTGCGCCAGAGTGCGCCACCCCGTACGGGCAACAATCCAGGAGCCTCCATGTCGTTCCGTTCCAGACCGCCGTTTGGCGCCGCGCGCATGACGCTCGGCGTCTGCGCTTCCGCGCTCATCACCGCGTGCGCCTCCACCTCGCCCGCGGAGAAGTCCCCGCCGGCCCAGGCCGCCGCCACCCCGGCTCCGGCTCCGGCCGCCCCCGCCGCTCCCAAGCCGCACTTCGGGAGCTTCGGCGTCGACACGCCGGGCATGGACACCTCCGTCGCTCCGGGCGACGACTTCTACCGCTACGTCAACGGCAAGTGGGCGGACACCACGGAGATCCCCCCGGACCGCTCCTCCTACGGCATGTTCACGCGGCTGACCGAGGACGCCTCGAAGCAGACGCGCGACTTGCTGGAGGCCGCCGGGAAGTCGGACGCCCCCGCCGGCAGCGAAGAGCGCAAGCTGGGTGACTTCTACGCCAGCTTCCTGGACGAGGCCGCCATCGAGGCCAAGGGCGCCACGCCGCTCAAGCCGGAGATGGATCGCATCGCCGCCGTGGCCAACCGCAAGGGCCTGGCCTCGCTGCTGGGCACCACCCTGCGCAGCGACGTGGATCCGCTCAACACCGGGAAGGCCACCACGGACCGCCTCCTGGGCCTCTGGGTGGCGGAGGACCTGAACGACCCCAGCCGCTACGCCGCCTACATCCTCCAGGGCGGCCTGGGCCTGCCGGACCGCGACTTCTATCTGAAGGACACGCCGCGCTTCAAAGAGGTGCGGGAGAAGTATCAGCAACACATCGCGACCCAGCTGAAGAACGCCGGCATCCCCGACGCGGACGCCAAGGCCCGCGCCATCTTCGGCCTGGAGATGAAGATCGCGAAGATCCACTGGTCCGCGCAGGACACGCAGGACGTGGAGAAGGTGAACAACCCCTGGAAGCAGGCGGACTTCGCGAAGAAGGCGCCCGGCATGGACTGGGCCGCGTACTTCGCGAGCGCCGGCCTCGCGGCCCAGAAGGACTTCATCGTCTGGCAGCCGTCCGCCATCACCGGCATCGCGAAGCTGGTGGGCAGCGAGCCCCTGCAGACGTGGAAGGACTACCTGGCCTTCCATGCCATCCTGCAGGGCACCCCGTACCTGTCGAAGGCCTTCGTGGACGCGGGCTTCGACTTCAGCGGGAAGACGCTCTCCGGCGCGCAGCAGCTGAGCGACCGCTGGAAGCGCGGCGTGAACTTCTCCAACTTCGCCATGGGTGAAGCGGTGGGAAAGCGCTACGTGGCGAAGCACTTCCCGCCCGCCGCCAAGGCAGAGGCGGACCTGATGGTGCGCAACATCCTGGCCGCGCTCGGCCGTCACATCGACGCGCTCGAGTGGATGTCGCCGGAGACCAAGGCCCGCGCCAAGGAGAAGCTGGGCACGGTGCAGGTGGGCATTGGCCACCCGGACACCTGGCGTGACTACTCCGGTCTGGAGATCGTGAAGGGAGATGCCTTCGGCAACGCGGAGCGCGCGGAGCTCTTCGAGCACCAGCGCAACCTGGCCAAGCTGGGCAAGCCCGTGAACCGCATGGAGTGGTTCATGACGCCCCAGGAGGTCAACGCGCTCAACTCGCCGCAGCAGAACTCCATCATCTTCCCGGCCGCCATCCTCCAGCCCCCGTTCTTCGACCCGAACGCGGACCCGGCCGTGAACTACGGCGGCATCGGCTCCGTCATCGGCCACGAAATCGTCCACAGCTTCGACGACGTGGGCGCGCAGTTCGACGCGAAGGGCAAGCTGGCCAACTGGTGGACACCCAAGGACCTGGAGCAGTTCAAGGCCGCGGGCAAGGCGCTGGCCGCGCAGTACAACGCGTACAAGCCCCTGCCGGACATGAACGTGAACGGCGAGCTGACGCTGGGCGAGAACATCGCCGACGTGGCGGGCGTCTCCATCGCCCATGACGCCTACGTGATGTCCCTGGAGGGCAAGCCCGCGCCCACGCTGGATGGCTTCGCGGGTGAGCAGCGCTTCTTCCTGGGCTTCGCGCAGGTGTGGCGCAACAAGTTCCGCGACCCGCTGCTGCGCCGGCTGCTCGTGACGGATGGCCACTCGCCCGGCATGTTCCGCGCGGCCACCGTGCGCAACCTGGACGCGTGGTACCCGGCGTTCGACGTGAAGCCGGGCCAGGGCCTCTACCTGGCACCGGAGCAGCGCGTGAAGGTCTGGTAGTCCGCTTCCCACCTGCACCGGGCGCACGAAGGCCGTGCGTCCGGGGCACGGGGCCGCGACGCAAGCGCTACTTCGGGTCGCCCGTGACGAGCGCGAGCGAGAAGCCGTCGTAGCCCTTGCTGCCCACCGTCTGCACGGCGGTGGCGCTCACGCGGGGCTCCGCGGCCACGGCCTCGTAGAAGCGGCGCATGCCCTGGATGTTCGCGTCCGTGCTGTCCGCGTCCACGATGCCGCCCTTGCGCACGACGTTGTCCGTGAGGATGACGCTGCCCTTGCGCGACAGCTTGAGCGCCCATGCGAAGTACTCCGCCGTGCGCACCTTGTCCGCGTCGATGAAGGTCAGGTCGAACGGCGCCTGGCCCTCCTTCTCCAACTGGGCGAGCGTGTCCACCGCGTTGCCCAGCCGCACCTCCACCACGTGGGACAGGCCCGCGCGGGCGATGTTCTCCCGGGCCACCTCCGCGTGCTTGGGCACCGCCTCCAGCGTGATGATGCGGCCTTCCGGCGGCAGCGCCCGCGCCAGCCACAGCGTGCTGTAGCCGCCCAGCGTGCCCACCTCCAGGATGCGCTTCGCCCCGTGCATCCGGGCCAGGAGCATCAGCAGCTTGCCCTGGTTCGGCGCCACGTTGATGGCGGGCAACCCCGCCTGGGCGCTCGCCTCCAGTGCCGCGTCCAGCGCGGCGTCCGGCGCCACCATGTGCTCGGTGATGTAGCGGTCGACCTCGGTCCACTGTTCCTGGCTCATGCGTCCTCCTTGGAAGTGGACCTGTCCTAACGCCCTCGCCCCGCCGAAAAACCATTGGGGACGAAACTTAAAATGGCGCCATGCGACAATGTAGGAGTCAGTAGGCCGCTCCTCATCCCCCCTCGGAGGAACACCATGGAAATCAACCGCAAGTCGCCCGCCTCCATCGCCCCCACCACCAACACGGCCACCTCGCGCGCCCAGGCGCCCAAGGCGAAGCCCCTGACGGTGCGTGACGGCTTCGACTCCCAGGGTGCGCGTCCCTCCAACTTCGTGGACCGCCCGACGGGCCGTCCCTCGACCCCGGGCGCCAGCGTGCCGGCGTCGGCCTTCGCCTTCGGCGGCGGCAACGTCGCGGTGAAGCCGGGCGCGAACAAGATCGCCGACACGAAGCCGGTGGATCCGTCTCAGCCCAAGCCCAAGCTCACGGGCGAGCCGGTCATCGCGGTCATCGACGGTGGCGTGGACTACAAGCACACCGACCTGGACGACGCGATGTGGACGAACCCCGGTGAAATCGACGGGGACGGCATCGACAACGACGGCAACGGCATCGCGGACGACATCCACGGCTTCAACGTGGGCACCGGCAAGGGCGACCCGTTCAAGGGCGAGGGCACGGACCACGGCACGCACGTGGCGGGCATCATCGCCGCCGAGGACAACGGCGAGGGCAACACCGGCATCGCCGCGGGCAAGGCGAAGATTTTGAGCGTGGGCGGCCTGTACGACGGCGCGGACCTGCTCACCAACTTCGAGCGCTCGGTGGACTACCTGGTGAAGATGAAGACCGAGCACGGCGTGAACATCCGCGCCGCGAACGCGAGCTTCGGTGACTCCTACCGCGACGCCGCGTCCCAGAAGCGCTGGGAGGCCGCCATCCAGAAGCTGGCGGACGCGGACATCCTGCTGCTCGCGGCCACGGCCAACGGCAACGGCAGCAACATGAACAACGTGCCGGACATGCCGGCCAACGTGGACCTGCCCAACGTCCTCACCGTGGCGTCCATGGACCGCAACAACGACAAGCTGGCCCGCTTCTCGTCGCACGGCGACAAGGTGGTGGACCTGGCCGCCGTGGGCGAGGACGTGCTCAGCACCGTGCCCGGCAACGACTGGGAGGAGATGAGCGGCACCTCCATGGCCACCCCCACCGTGGCCGCCACCGCCGCGCGCATGTTCGCGGAGAACCCGGACCTGACGGCCGTGCAGGTGCGCGACCTCATCCTCAAGACGGTGGAGCAGGACCCGGACCTCAAGGGCAAGGTCATCACCGGCGGCAAGCTGAACATCCAGGCCGCCATCGACGCCGCCAAGGCCACCCTGGAGCCGAAGCCGGAGACGCAGCCCGTCGCCTCGCGCTGAAGAGCCCCTTCGCAACCTCGCGGTCTTCCTCCGGGCCCCCTCGCCATGTCCATGGCGGGTGTGGGCCCGGAAGCCGTTCCAGGACCCGGCGCTTCGCGGCTACGGTGCACCCATATCTTCCTCTTTCGTGAGTCACCCATGCGCGCGCCGTCCGTGATGCGTCTCCTCGTGCTGTCCGTGCCCCTCTTCTCCGCGCCCGCGTGGGCCATCGAGCGCTGCTCGTTCAAGGGCGAGTCCATCAACCTGGACAACGGCAACACCACCAAGAACCTCACCGGCACCGTGCGCTGCGTGGACGAGGACACGAAGAAGGAGACGCACACCGTCTCGTTCAAGAACGGCAAGAAGGACGGCTGGGAGGTCCGCCGCTGGTCCGACGGCCGCGCCGTGGAGCAGGAGTACAAGGCCGACAAGCGCCAGGGCGGCTTCAAGCGCTACGAGGACGGCCGGCTGGTGGAGACCGCCCAGTACGCGGACGACAACCAGCGAGGCGAGGAGGTGCGCTACCACCCCAACGGCAAGGTGTCCCGGCGCATTGACCGGCAGCCGGAGGACTCGAAGAGCACCTACGAGGACTACGACGAGACCGGGCGGATGACCAAGGCGGGCTGCGGCCTCCAGTCCTCGTGGGAGGCGGGCCTGAAGGACTGCGTCTGGAAGGGGCCCTCGCCGCTCGTGTTCTTCCACCCCAACGGACAGAAGCGCGCCGTCATCCAGATGAAGAACGGGCGGCGCGAAGGCGTGACGGAGCTCTTCGACAAGGACGGGCAGCGCACCGCGACCAACGCGTACTCCGCGGGCCTGCTCGACGGCGTGAGCACGCGGTACTCCGACGGGAAGGCCCTCACCTCCACGACCTGGGCCAAGGGCGAGCGGGAGGGCGACGAGACGGAGTTCTTCAAGGACGGCGGCAAGAAGCAGGTCGTCACCTGGAAGAGCCGCCAGCAGGTGAAGCGCGTGGAGTACTTCCAGAACGGCGAGCGCAAGCATGAGCTCGTCGTGACCGGAGACCGCGCGGTGGAGTCCTACTTCGAGGACGACGGCGCGCTGCGCGAGCGGCGGAATCTGGTCAAGGGTGAATGGCACAACGGCTTCGACCCAGACGGCGTGACGGAGGCCTTCCTCCCGGATGGCGGCACGGAGCGCCGTGAGCACTACGTGAAGGGCAAGGCGGAAGGCCGCCGCCAGGTGTGGGCGGAGAACGGCACCCTCATCGAGGACTCGCAGTGGACGAAGGACCGTGTCACCGAGCGCAAGCGCTGGAACCCCGACGGCGGGCTCGTGGAGGACGAGGCCTTCTACGAGGACGGCTCGCGCAAGAAGAAGTAGCAGGCGCGCGAGGGAGCGCCATCTTGACGGTGGATGGCGGCAAGATTACTGCCGTCATCCATCATGACGCAGAAGACGGAGCAGAAGCAGAAGTCGCATGACGCCATCCTCGCGTCCGCCGCCACGCTGCTGCTGGAGCGAGGCATCCAGGCCAGCTCCATCATGGACGTGATGAAGGGGGCGGGGCTCACCGTGGGTGGCTTCTACGGTCACTTCGACTCGAAGGAGCACCTCTTCACGGAGACCCTCCGGGCGACCGCTCGCACGACGTGGAACGCGCTCCTGCGCAAGGCGAAGGAGGACGCGCCGGAAGCGCCCGCGCTCAAGGTGTTGGTGCGCTACCTGTCTCGCAAGCACCGCGACGGCGTCACGCCCACCTGCCCGCTGCCCAGCATCACCTCGGAGGTGTCGCGCGCGGGGGAGCCCTACCGGGGCGCGCTGGAGGCGGAGCTGCAGGAGTTCGTCCAGTCATACGCGGAGCTGCTGCCCGCCGGGGCGCGGCGCCGGGAGAAGGCGCTGACCGCCATCGCGCTCATGTACGGCGCGCTGTCACTGGCGCGCGCCGTGCGCGGCACGAAGCTGGGGGACGAGTTCCTCGACGCGGCCAGGAAGCTGGGCGCGGAGCTGCTGACGAAAGAGGGGGCCTGAAGCTTTTCAGCTCCAGCCCCCTCTGCGCCCTACCCGACTCGACTCACATCAGTCGCGCTGGATGGCGCCCTTCGGGACCAGGATGACGACCTCCTTGCAGTCCGAATAGATGATGGAGTTCATGTCCTGGTAGTTGTGGGTCGTCTTGCCGCCGTTGCGCACGATGCCCATGTCGTTGCCCTTGGAGCCGCCGCTGTAGTCCCAGCCGTGGCGCGACTGGAAGATGATGGCGCCGTCCGGCACCTTCCCGTCCGCGACGAGCTTCCGGTACTGGTCCGCGGACACGACGTTCGCGGTCGCGTTGCCGTACGGGCTCTTGATGGCCTTCTGCTGCGCGCCCGGGAACGGGATGGACTCCCAGCCGTTGCGCAGCATCTGCGCCATGCCGCCGCGGGGGTTGTTCGGGTCGTTGCCCGTCGCCGCCGGCGTGTTCGGGATGCCCAGCCGGGTCATGTTGTCCAGCGTGGTGCGCACGCAGTAGCCCGTCTGGCCGTTGTTCAGGCGGGACGTGGCCAGCTTCTTCAGCGTGGCGTTGTTGGTGTCGATGCGGACGCCGTTGCCCAGCACCGCGCCGTTGTTGTTCGTGCCCTGCGTGTTGTTCGTGCCCTGCGTGTTGTTCGTGCCCTGGGTGTTGTTCGTGCCCTGGGTGTTGTTCGTGGTGCCGGGGCGGTTGCCCTGCAGCGCCTTGAGCGTGTCGGGGCCGACCTGGCCCGCGTTGCTGCCCGCCTTCACGCCGTTCGCCCGCTGGAAGTCCTCCACGGCCTTCTTGGTGACGGGGCCGAACTTGCCGTCCGCCGGGACGCCCAGCATCTCCTGGAGCTGCTTCACCGCCGGGCCCTGCATGCCCTCGCGCAGGTTGTTGCCACGCACCTTCACCTGGTCCATCGAGGGCGCGGGGGTCCACGTCTTCGCCCCCGGCTTCTGCTGGGTGCTCGCGGGCTCGAAGGTGTCGGCCGTCTGCGACGGGCGCGTGGGGGTGTTGGCGTTCGTGTTGGTGGCGCCGGGCGTCGCGGCACCACCGAAGTGCGGCGCCAGCGCCTGCGCGCGCGCCCACACGTCGTTGGAGTAGTCATTGCCCGTGGTGCCCACGTCCATGCCCGCCTGGGTGCGGACGTTGCTCGGGCCGGAGTTGTACGCGGCCACCGCGCCACGAAGCTGCTGCGCCTCGGACCAGTCCGGGTGCGCCTTCTTCATGTCGTTGACGTAGCCCTTGAGGATGCCCGCCGCCTGGTCGATGTGCTCCGCGCTGGTGGGGCCACCCTTGGTCGTGTGGTAGCGGTGATCCACCTGCATCACGCCAAAGCCGTTGCCGCCGTCGCCGTGGCCCGTCCGGTCCAGCGCCGCGCCCGCGCGCGACTCACGGCTGGCGATGGCCGCCAGCAGCGCGGGGGGCAGGCCGTGCTTCGCCGCCGCCGCCTCGATGTTGCCCTTGTACTGCTGCAGGCGCGCCAGGTCCGTCTGCGCCATCTTCGTCGACGCGGCCACGCCCGGCTGCAGCCCGTCCTGCCGCGCCGTGCGCGCGGAGGCGCCCGTGGGCTGGTACTGGGACAGGATGGCGTTGGGGTTCGAGCTGTTGCGAACCGTGCTCGACGTCACAGCCTGGGAACGATTCGAGAAGACAGAGTTCGTGCGCTGGGACGTGGTCGCGGAGAGGCTCATTCGGGGATTCCTCGTTGGAGGCTGTGATTCCTGCCCCGATTATCCAAACCCCTCCCTGTGAGTTGCGTGAGATCTGGAAATAAAGATCTCACAGTTTAACCAGCGCGTAACTTTCCGCTCAAAGTTGTCTGGGCTGTATGGCTTGTCACGAACGGGCAACGGCGACACCCCGGGTCCGTCTTGCTTCACAGCCGTTGACCCACGGTGATTGGTGAAAAACTTCAATCACACGCCACAAAAGCGAACGGGGCCTGTTCCCGTGAAGGAACAGACCCCGTGCGGCGCTACAGGCCTGTGACGTGAAGGACTAGATGAACGGCACGCCCGGGATGTCGTCCGGGATGAGGTCGTCGAAGAAGTCCTTCACCTTGCCGGCCACGTCCCCGGCGAGGTCGCCGATCTCGCCGCCCAGGTCCGCGAGCACTCCGAGCGCGTCCTTGGCGGCCTCGACGCCGTCCTTCGCCAGGTCGCCCAGGTGGCCGATGGCGGCCTCCGCCAGCTGACCGCCCGCGCCAGCCAGGTCCTTGAGCGCATCCACGCCCGCGTCGCCCAGGTCCGCCACGGCGACGAGCAGCTCCTTGCCGCCCTCCGTGAGGTTGTCCTTCCAGGCCTTGGCGACGTTCTTGAAGGACTCCACGCCGTCCTTGAGCAGGTCCTTGGCGAAGTCCTTGGCCCACGACACGCGGTTGTCGACGAAGTCCTTGATGGCCCCCGCGGCCTTGGTGGCCAGCTCGCCGCCCTTGCGCGCCATGCTCGACAGCGTGCTGCCCACCCACTCGCCGGCCTTGGAGAGGGCCTCGCCGGGGTTCTCCGCGATGTACTTGAGCGTCTCCACGGCCTTCTCGCCCGCGTTGGCCAGGCCCTTCACCAGGCCCTCCGCCAGCTCGGCGCCCGCGGCGCCCAGGTCCTTCACGGACTCCCAGGCCTTCTTCGCCAGCTCGCCGCCCTTGGCCAGGGCGTCGCCAATGGCCTCCTTGGCCTTGGCCGCGGCCTCGCCCGGGTTCTGCGCCGTCCAGGCCAGCAGCTCCAGGCCCTTCTCGCCCAGCTCCTTGGCCTTGTTCACCGTGTTGGAGACGAGCGTCGTCGCCCCGTCGATGAGCTCCTTGGCCTTCTCCTTCGCGGCGCCGGTGAGCTTGTCGTAGCCAGCCTTCAGGTCATTGAGCGTGGAGACGGCCTCCTTGTAGAGCGCCTTGCCGGCGTCCGTGGCCAGGTCCAGGCCGGAGTCCACCACGCTCTTGATGCCGTCGAGCGCCTTCTTCGCGGCCTCGCCCGGGTTCTGGGCGATGTACTTGAGCGTCTCCAGGCCCTTCTCACCCAGCTTCTTCGCGCCGTCGATGACGCCGTCGAGGACCTCCTTGGCCTCCTTCGCCAGCTCGCCGCCCTTCTCGATGGCGGTGTTGAAGGCCTCCGTGGCCGCCTTCACCGCGGCCTCGCCGTACTTGGACGGGTTGCGCACCACGTCCGCCAGCTTGTGGATGACCTTCGCGGCGCCCTTGAGGCCCTCGCCGGCCAGCTCCGCCTGGGACACGCCCACGAACTCGGCGGCCTTCACTGCGCCCTTGGCGGCCTTCTCCACGCCCCACTGGATGAGCTGCGCGGTGCCTTCCGCCCCGTAGTACCCGGCCATGTGCGCCAGGCCCGCGGGGCCCTGCGCGGCGGCGCCCGCCAGGTTCACGGCCTTCATCCAGTCCGGGGCCTTGTAGCCCTCGGGGTCGGCCTCGTACTTGGCCTTCTCCTGGGTGAAGCCGATGTCCATCGCCAGCTCGGCGGCGCCCAGCAGCACGCTGGCGCCCACGTCCACGGCCACGCCCACGCCGGTGAGGTCCAGGGCAATGCCCAGGGCCCCGTCCGCGACGTTCAGCGCCGCGGCGGTGTGCGCGAAGTAGCCCAGGTCGTTGTTCTTGCCGTGCAGCTCCAGGGATTCCTTCTCGTACTTCACCGCGTCGATGGCGTTGGGCAGCGCGCCCGCCACCGGGACGACCTTCGCCAGGTTCTTGAAGACCTTGCCGGCCACGTCGGCGGTGATCTCCACGCCGATCTTGCCCAGCACCTTCTCCATCACCTTGAGGCCCTGGCCCACGAGCTTGCTGCCCGCCTTGTCCAGCAGCGGGCCCAGGCCCTTCACGGTGGTGTTGAGCGCGTCCGCGCCCAGGCCGTCCGTGAGCTTGAGCAGCGCCTTCACGGCGCCGGAGTCCATGTCCGTCACCAGCTTGGACACGATCTTCGCCGCGTCGCCGTCCAGCTTGCCCGCGAGCCTGGCGAACTGCTCCGTGGTCTTCGGATCCGACAGGACCTCGTTGAGGACCTTGTGCTCCATGCCGCCCAGCGCGCTCACCAGCTTCTTGCCGGCCTCGGCGTCCACCTTGCCCAGCTGGCCCACCAGGTTGTCCAGGGCCTTGGGGTCGGTGATGCCCTTGAGCGCGGCCTCCATCGACTCCGGACCGCCCAGCTTGGTGGCGGCGGCCTCCAGCTTCTTCAGCTGATCCGGCGTGAGCTTGGACGCGAGCTGCGGATCCAACCCCTTCACCTTCACGTTGGCCAGCTGCGAGCCCTGCTGGGCCACGTCCGTCGCGTTCTTCACGCCCGCGTTCTTGAGGACGTCCGCGAAGGCCTTGAGGTCCTTCTTGAGGTCGGGCACCTCCGCCAGCAGCTGAGCCGCGGCCAGCGCCTTGTCCTGCGTGGACGCGTTGGGGTCCGCCAGGGTGATGGCGGCGCCCGCGGCGCGCAGCGACCCGTCCAGCTTGCGCAGGTCATTGGCGAGCGCGGGGAACTTGTCCCCAGCGAAGTCCTTGAGCGCCTTGCCCAGCTCCAGCGTGGCGGTGGCCTTGTCCGTGGCGGAGGCGTTGGGGTCCGTCCACTTGCCAATGGCGCCCACCAGCTTCTCCGCCGCGGGCAGGCCCTTGAGCGCGGTGTCCAGCACGCCCTTCAGGTCCTCGGGCGCGAAGATGTCGCCAGCGGCCTTCGCCAGGGTGAGGGCCGCCTGCGCCTTGTCCGTCTTCGTCGCCTTGGGGTCCGTCAGCTTGCCCAGCGAGGTGAGCGCGTCCGAGTGGGTGGCCAGCTTCGCCAGCTTGTCGTCCTTGATGCCCATGCGCTCCAGGGCGTTGGGGACGGTCTCCGGGAACTGCGAGGCCAGCTCGCCCAGGGCTGTGGCCTTCTCGGAGAAGGAACCGGTGCCCAGCTTGTTGAGCGAGTCGTAGGCCTTCTTCAGGTCCTCCTTGCTCTTGTCCTTCAGCTCCGGGAAGAGCTTGGGCAGGTCCTCCGGCTTGTCCGGCAGCGCCTCCGCGTGGGGCGGCTGCGTCTCCCCCGCCGGAGCGGCGCCGTTGACGTCGGCCCGCACCGGGACCGCGCCGTTGGCATTCCCCGGCACCGGGCCGGTGAGGGGACGCGCATGGCCGCCACTGATGCCGAGCGGCGTGGCGAACGGGTTGGTCGTCTCGCCCGTCAGCCGGTTCACCCCGCCGCGGTTCTGCGCGCCGCCCGTGGAGAACCCATCATTGAAGAGCTTCACCGTGGGCTGCTTCGTCTGCGGCTGCATCTGCTGCTGCGTCTGCTTCGCGGCCTGCTCGGCGGCGGCCTTCGCGGCGGCGTCAGCGGCGGCCTTCGCGGCGGCGGCGGCGCGGGCAGCGGCCTCGGCGGCGGCGCGCGCGGCGGCCTCGGCGGCGGCACGGGCAGCGGCGGCGGCGGAACCATCAATGGGGGTGGTCATGGGCGGAGCTCCTACGTTTTCGAGAATCGAGAATGTCCTCGGGATTCTCTACATTTCGCGGCGAATGTTGCCTGACTCTCCGCAATCGCGTGAATCCCGGAGCGATGCGGGCGATACGCCGGTGTCTCTCGAAGGGTTACATGGATCGCGCGGGCCCCGCATGACGCGGAAAGGCATAGCGGCCGCTATGTAATTTCCACGAGGCGCCCCCGTTCCTGTCCGACCGCGTCATGCCCTCCAGGGCGATTCAGGCCGGAGCGTCGGAGCGGAGCATCCACTGGCCCAGGCCCACGCACCCGGCGGAGGTGAACAGGGTCAGCACCCACACGATGCCGAAGGGGGCGTCCATGGACATGAGCAGCGGCAACGGCGTCCATCCCACGACGAAGGACGCCGGGGTGACCCACAGCGCCCTGAGGCCGCGAGTGAGCGCCTGGATGAGGCCCAGGGCGAGCCCGGTGAGGGCGAAGCCGACGAACATCGCCAGGGCGTAGGCCTTGTTGAACATCAGCATGTAGACGCCCAGGAACGGGAAGACATGCACGAGCCCGGGGAGCCAGACGAGGAAGGCGGTCAGCATCCAGCGGCGCGACGGCGGGGACTTGGACATGGGCCCCAATCCAGCCCATGTCCGGGGTCCTGGCCATTCCCCGCCAGCGGACACTGTCCGCCCGGGTCGGAGCCGTCAGCAACATCCACGGCATCAGACCGCGGGTGGGGCGGGAACGAACCGACCAGGAAGGAGCGTTCATGCCCGATTTGACCTGACAGGCCTTGAGGTTCGTGTTGCGGGCGCCGTCGCAGGCGAGGCCCTTCCAATCACATACGGGCCGCCCCCCCCGCACAACCCTGCATGCGGACCACCGAGGCGACGCGTCCAGTGACGCGTCTGCCTTTCCGTCAGGTCGCGAGCAGTGCGGTTCAGAGCGGCTGGGTGCGCTGGAGCAGCCAGTCGCGCGCCGCACCTTCGACGTGGGGCTCAAGCCGTTCGCGCACGGTGGAGTGATAGGCATTGAGCCAATCCACCTCCTCGCGGGACAGCAGGGCCGGGTCCACCAGCCGCGTGTCGATGGGGCAGAGGCTCAGCGTCTCGAAGCGCAGGAAGTCGCCGAACTCCGTCTTGCGGTCGGGCACGGCTGCGATGAGGTTCTCGATGCGGATGCCCCAGCGGCCCGGACGATAGAGGCCGGGCTCGTTGGAGGTGATCATCCCCGGCTCCATCGCCGTGGTGAGGTCATTGGGCAGCGTCGGAGAGAAGCCGTGCGGCCCCTCGTGGACGTTGAGGAAGAAGCCCACGCCGTGGCCGGTGCCGTGGCCGTAGTCCAGCCCCTCTGCCCACAGCGGCGCCCGAGCCAGCGCGTCCAGGTTCGGAGAACGGGTCCCCCGGGGGAAGCGGGCGCGGGACAGGTTGATGTTCCCGCGCAGCACCAGCGTGAAGTCGCGCCGCTGCTCGGGTGTGGGCTCGCCCACGGGGACTACGCGGGTGATGTCCGTGGTGCCGGACAGGTACTGGCCGCCGGAGTCGATGAGCAGCAGGCCCTGCGGCTTCTGCCCTGGCAGGCACACCGTCGCGTGCGAGGCCTCCGTGGCCCGGTAGTGCGGCATGGCGGCGTTCGCGTTGTACGCGGCGATGGTGGAGAAGCTGAGCGAGACGAAGCCCGGGCGCCGCGCCCGTTCCGCGGAGAGGCGCTCATCCACGGTCAGCTCGGTGATGGGCTCGCGGCCCAGGGCGGACTCGAACCAGGCGAAGAACGCGCACAGCGCCGCGCCGTCCTGCTCCATGGCGTCGCGGAAGTGCGCGAGCTCCGCGTCCGTCTTGCGCGACTTGGCCACGGTGGACGGGTTGAGCCCCTCCATCACGATCACACCCTTGGGCACCGCCTGCCGCAGGCCGTGGGTGATGCGCCGGGGATCCACCAGGAGCCGCGTCCCGTCCGCCAACGCGCCCAGCGCGCGGGCCGCTTCGTCGTACGGGTGGAGGGTGATGCCATCCGCCTCCAGCGCCGAGCGCAGCGCGTCCGGCACCTTGCCCGCCCCGATGAACAGCCGGGCCCCACCGGGCTCCACCAGCAGGTGCGCGAGGAACAGCGGGAGGTGGTCCACGTCCGCGCCGCGCAGGTTCATCAGCCACGCGACGTCATCCAGCGTGGAGATGAAGTGGTGCGTCGCGCCCAGCACGCCCATCTCCGCGCGCACGGCCCGCAGCTTGTCGGTCCGCGGCACGGGTGACAGCGCATGCGCGAACACGGGCGCGGAGGGAAGAGGCGGCCGGTCCGCCCACGCCTCCGCCACCACGTCCAGGTCCGTGCGCAGCACCAACCCCGCCGCGGACAACTGCGCGGCCGCCGAGCGCGCCACGCCCAGGCCCAGCACCGCCCCATCCACCGCCACCGTCTGCCCCGGCGGCACGTTCGCGGCCAGCCAGTCCAGGTGTGACTGCCCGGGCGCGTTCATCGTCCGCACCGTGGCGATGCCACTGCCCTTCAACTGGGCGTCCGCCTGCTCCCAATAGCGGCTGTCCACCCAGAGGCCGGCGTCATCCGCCGTCACCACCAGCGTGGCCAGCGAGCCGGTGAAGCCAGACGCCCACTCCCGTCCCTTCCAACGGGCCGGCACGTAGGTGGACAGGTGCGGGTCGCTCGTCGGGACCCAGACCGCCGCCACACCGCGCTCCCGCATCACCTGCCGCACCCGCGCGATTCGCTCGCGCGCCGCGGCCCCCTGCTTCTGCTCAAGGCCCATGGCTTCCTCCGTCGTTGCGCCGTGCGTCCTCATGCCGGAAACAGCGCGCCTTTTCGAGGCCCCTCACGGGCAGGGCCCCCCCGCCGGGTCAAGACCGCAGGGAATACGGCTGTTGCTCGGAAGACGCGATGCAGCATCCCGTGACGTGGCGGATGGACGATGTGTTGTCCATTGACGGGAAAGCGCCGCGTGGACCTGGGCCCATTGCATTCAGGTGCTTACCAAGCCGGTGGCCGTGGTGAGGAGCACGCGGCCTGGCTCCACCCGTCTCCTGAAGCAGGCCTGGATTCCCACCGTGCGACGCGTACTCGCCATCCTTCCCTATGTTCCGCTGCCTTCGGATACGGGCGGCACCCTGCGCACGCTCGAGCTGGTGCGCGCCCTGGCCTCGCGCTTCTCGTTGGACGTGTTCGCGGTGCACCGGGCGGGCAACGACGCAGAGGGCTTCAAGCGCTGGCTGGGAGAACTGGGCGTGCCGGCATCGAGGCTGCACCTGGTGGACCTGCCGCGCGTGGCCCCCGAGGAGACGTTGAACAGCACGCGGGCCTTCCTGCGGGGCACGCCTCTCACCTACGTCCGCTTCGCGCGCCAGGGTGTGCAGGACGCCTTGCGCCGGGTGCTGGCGGAGCGAGGCCCCTTCGACATCATCCACTTCGACCACCTGCACATGGCGCAGCTGTTGCCGCTAGCGCGGCAGCTCAACCCGTCCGCGCATCTGGTCATCGACGAGCACAACGTGGAGAGCCAGCTGCTCGCGCGGATGGCGCCGCTGAGCCCGCCGCCGATGCGTCCGCTCCTGAACTGGCAGTTCAAGCGGGTGGAGCGGCTGGAGCGAGAGTGCGTGAGGCAGGCGGACACCGTGCTGGCGTGTTCGTCCGTGGACGCGGAGCAACTGCGCGCCATGGGAGCGAAGCGGGTGCAGGTGGTGCCCAACGGAGTGAAGCTGCCGGACTTCGAGCCGCGCGAGAGCAAGGGCGACGACCTGGTCTTCGTGGGCTCCATGGACTGGTGGCCCAACGAGGACGCGGTGCTGCTGCTGGCGCGCGAGGTGTGGCCGCTGGTGTCGTCGGAGCTGTCGACCAGCAAGCTGATGGTGGTGGGCCGCAGTCCGCCCGCGTCCGTGCGAGCCCTGGAGAACGAGCGGCTGGTGGTGACGGGGTCGGTGCCGTCGGTGGCGCCGTACCTGGCGCGCGCGTTGGCGACGGCCATTCCGCTGCGAGCGGGCAGTGGAACGCGCCTGAAGGTACTGGAGGCCGCGGCGGCGGGCGTGCCGGTGGTGGCCACGCGCCTGGCGGTGGAGGGGTTGCCGGTGGTGGAGGGGCAGCATGTCCTCCTGGCGGAGTCCCCCGAGGAGTTCGCCATCGCGCTGCGCCGGCTGCGCAAGGACCCGGATCTCTGCAGCCGGCTCGCGCAGAACGCCCGGCGCATGGCGGAGTCCTTCGCATGGGACGGCATCGGGGCCGGGCTGGGCGAGCTCTACCTGAACGCGGTGTCCGTGAGTGGCGAAGGGAAGAAGCTCTCCGGAGCGGAACCCAACTGAGTCTCCGGCCCGGTGCGGTGGGCCGCCACCGCACGTCCAGGCCCGCGGACATGGGTTCCGCGCGGGGCTCACCCACCGGGAGAGCACGGCACAAACCTGTCCGACTGTCGGACACGTTTTCGGCGGCCGAAGCCGACGGGGGCCTCCGCCCACCCGAGCCGTGGAAACCTGTCCGACTGTCCTACAGCTTTTGGGCGGCCATGGCTGGAGGGTGCCTCCACCTACCCGGCCGCGACCTGCTCTTCGCGCGGGTCCATCATCGCGGGCAGGTAGAGGGCTTCGATGTAGCGATTCGCCATCCGCTCCGGTGCGTGGTGGGCCACGACGTACTCACGCGCCGCCTGCGCCATCCGCGTGCGCCAGCCGGGCGCCGTGAGCAATCCCGCGAGCGCCGAGGCCAGCGTGCCCGCGTCGCCCGGCGGCACCACGAGCCCGCGCCCCGTGCCCAGCACGTGGGGCAACTCCCCGACTCCGGATGCCACCAGAGGCCTTCCCAGCGCCATCGCCTCCAGCGCGACCAGCGGCATGCCTTCGCGCAGGGACGGCATCACCACCGCGTCCGCCGCCGCGTAAACGCTACGCACCTCCGAGCGGAACCCCAGGAAGCGCACCGGCAGCCCTTGAGCCTGCGCTTCCAGCGACTCACGCAGCGGGCCATCGCCTACCAACAGCAGCGTGGGCACCGTGGCGCCAGGCGTCCGGGCCAGCCGCTGCATTGCATCCAGCAGCACCTGGGGACCCTTCTCCACCGACAGGCGTCCGACCATCGCGATGACGGAACCCTCCGGCGCGATCCCCAGTGCCTCGCGGGCCTGGAGCCGCTCCTCCTCCGTGCATTCGTCCGCGAGCGGCAGCGCGTTGGGGATGTAGACCACCGGCGATCGGTGGACATACCGGCGCAGTCGAGCGGTCAGCTCACGCGACACCGCCGCCACCGCGCGTGTGCAGTTGCCCAGCACGCGCGCGAACCCTTCGTAGGCGATCAGCGCAGGCGTAGCGCCGGTGTCCCCATGGTACGTGGCCACCAGCGGCACTCCGGCGAGCGCGCTCGCGGCGGCGCCCAGCGTGAGCGACTTGTAGTCATGCGCGTGCAGCAGCCCCACGCCGCGCCTGCGCACCTCCGAGGCGAGCGTCGCCACGGCCATCGCACTGAAGCGGCCGGGCACCTCCAACGTCAGCGCGTCCAGCCCCTGCTCCCGAGCCGCGCCCGACAGCACGTCCACCCGGCCGGGCGAAACGAGGCTGCACACCTGCGCGCGCCACGGCGACGGCGTGGACGAGGCCAGCGACAGCAGCGCCCGCTCCGCGCCATACAGGCCGCAGGTGCTGCGCACATGGAGGATGGTGGAGTGCGGCACGCGTGGTCCTCCGTGCCCGCTCACGCCTGGGCGCGAGCCGCGGCACCCCGATAGAGCTTCGCGTACGTATCCACCATCGTGGACAGCGAGTAGCGCTGAGCCTCGCGCTTCGCGGCCTCGCCCAGGCGGGAGCGCAGCTCCGCGTCGTGGGCCAGACGCTTCACCGCGCCACCGAGCGCATCCACGTCTTCGGACTTCACCAGGAGCGCCGTCTGACCATCACTGTGCACCTCGCGGATGGCCGGGATGGCGTGCGACACCGTGGGCAGCCCCACCGCCATCGCCTCCAGCAGCGACAGCGAGCGGCCCTCGCGGCGGGACGGCTGCACGTAGACGTCGAACGCGGGCAGGAGCTTGCTCGCCTCCAACAGCGCGCCCGTGAAGTGCATCCGTCCGGCCAGCGGAGACGCGGCAGCACGAGCGCGCAGCGAGGCCTCCATCGGGCCGGGGCCAATCATCACCAGGTGCGTGTCCTTCTCGTCCGCGAAGTGGCGCAGGAAGGCGTCCACCAGCAGGTCCGGGCCCTTCTCCTCGGAGAGGCGGCCCAGGTAGCCCACCACCGTGGCGTCCTGGGGAAGACCCAGCCGCTCACGCGCGGCCCGGCGGGCCTCCTCGCCCGTGGCCACTTCCAGCGGCACGCCGTTCTCGATGGTGACCACGTTGGAGAGCAGCTTCGGGCTCCAGCGCTCCAGGCTGGCGCGCACCTCGCTGCCGCACGCGACCAGGGACTGCGTGAACATGGCGGCGGCCATGGCCGCGGGGCGCAGCTTGCCCTGCGGCTCCACCGTCTGATGGAAGGTGCCCATCACGGGCGTGCGCGGACGCAGCGTCCGGGTGGCGACCGCGTTGAGCCAGGGCCCCACGTCGTGGCCGTGAACCACGTCCGCGCCAAAGGCGTCCACCTCCTGGGCCAGCCGGCGGATGGCCGCGGGCGTCATGCCGGCGAGGCCTCCCAACCAGACCGTGGGGACGTTGGCGCGCTGGAGCAGCTCGCGCACCGGACCGTCCGGCCCCAGAGCCAGCACCACGGAGTCGATGCCTCGCTCGCGGCCATGCTGGGACAGCCGGACCACCAGCTGTTCCAGTCCGCCCATCTCCAGGCCGTACATCACGTGAGCCACGCGCGTCGGGCGCGCCGTCGGGTGCATTTCGTTCTTCATGGACGCGGCCAAGCTAGGCACGCGCCGCAGCCCCACAACCCCCCGAGCCCAGCCCGCGCCCTGCCGGATGTCCGGCAGTGGAAGATCCTTCGCGGAGCGTGAAGGCGCGGGGCCTCCCACAGGAGGAACGGCCCGTTTGCCCGGGGCTTCCGTCCTACGCGAGACTCGTGTGCATCCAATGCCTACAGGCCCCCGAGGGGCCCCACCGGAGCCCTTCTTGGGAATCCCCGATCGCGACTTCCAACTGCTCACGACCTGCGGCGACGAGTCCGAGGCCGCGCTCGTGCGGGCGCTGCTCGAAGCGAACGGCATCCCGTGCCTCGTCCAGGGCGAGCAGCACCGCTCCATGCTGGGCGTGGCCGGGGCCTTCATCGAGCTGCGGGTGCTGATCCCCTCCGGGGAGCTGGAGCGCGCCCGTGAATTGCTCCGGAGCGTGCCGCAGGAGGAGCCCGCCGGGAGCGGACCCACCGCGACGCCGGACCCCGACTCCGAGGAGGCGCACTGCGCGGTGCACGGCCAGCGCGCCACGCGGACCTGTGAGCGGTGCGGCGCCTTCCTGTGCGCGAGCTGCGATGGCGCCACCACCGGCGTGTGCGAGGACTGCGCGGACCGCAAGGGTTCGGGCGCCCAGGTCCAGCGCGGCCGGAAGCGCAAGGTCGTCGCATGGCTGATCCTGCTCTTCATGTTCGGGCCGCTCTTCCTGATCATGCTGGCGAGCACCCTCAACGCCCTGCTGAACTGAACCCAGAAGGTGTCTGGCATTGGGCTCCCGTGTTCGCCGCTCCGCCCTGACCCTGGCCCTGGCCACCGCGTGCGCCTCCGCGCCGCCCATGCCTTCCACTCCCGTGGTGGCTGTCATGCCGGCGCGGACGGGCGCTCCCGCGAACGGCCTGCCCTACCGCCTCTTCGTCTCCAAACAGGCCACGCCGGAACATCCGCACCGGCTGGTGGTGTGGCTGCACCCGACGGGCACGGATGGCCTGACGCTGGTGGAGCCCCTGGCCGACGCCCTCGCCGCTCGGGGATACGCGCTGCTGACGTTCCCCCGCGAGCACGTGCAGGGCTGGAGCGGCGCGGACGCGAACCGGGTGATGCTCGGCACGCTACCGGAGGTGGCTCGCGTCCCCGGCGTGGATGCGGAGCGACCCGTGCTGCTGGGCTTCAGCGCGGGCGCGCAGATGGCGCTCGAGCTGTGGTCCGCGCGCCCCGACGCCTTTCGCGCGTTGGTGCTGGTTGCCGGCGCTCCCCGCCTGTCTCACGGCGATGAACACGCGCCTCCGCGAAGTCCCGCGCATGCACGGGTGCCCCTCCTGTCGTTCATCGGCGAGACGGATGGCAGCGCCCCTCTGTGGCGGACGGCGCTCGAATCCTGGCGTGCGGCCGGGCTGAGGTTGGACTCACGCGAGGTCCCCGGCCAGGGACACACGTGGCTGTTGTCACAGCCTCATGAACAAATGGCGCTGTTTCAATTCCTGGCGGAATTGTCCCAAACACCCTGAGCCTTTTTCGTCAGCCACGCGAGAAATCTCAACCATCCTTGGAACGCTTGAATTCCGGGTTGACACCATGCGAAGCACGGTCGGTTTTCACACACCGGGAGTCCGCCTTGCTTCGACATGCTTCACGATGGGTCACGACGTTCGTCTTGGGTTTCACCCTGATTCAGACGGGCTGTGCTCCCGCGGAATCGCCCACCCAGGAGACACCGGAGGCCGCATCCGCCGCGCAGCCGCTGCTGGCCGGTGAGCGGTCGCTCCTGGGCACCACCGCGCTTCCGGCCGTGACGGCCGCGGACGACAGCGGCGCGGTGGAGCTGGGCGTTCGCTTCCGCAGCGACGCTCCGGGACGGATCATGGGCGTGCGCTTCTACAAGGGCGCGGGCAACACGGGCACGCACACCGGCAGCCTGTGGACGGCGGCCGGCTCGCTGATGGCCACCGCCACCTTCCAGAACGAGACGGCCTCCGGCTGGCAGGAGGTGCGCTTCGCCTCGCCGGTCACCATCGCCGCCGACACGAACTACGTTGTCTCGTATCACGCGCCCGCGGGGCACTACGCCGTGACGGCCAACGGCTTCGCGTCCGCGCTGGATGTCCCGCCGCTGCACGCCGAGGCGTCCAACAACGGCCTCTACCGCTACGACACCAGCGGCTTCCCCAACAGCTCGTTCAACGCGAGCAACTACTGGGTGGACGTGGCCTTCCAGCCCAACGACACCACGGCGCCGCGCGCGCCCACCAACGTCACCGCCCTGCCCAGCTCGTCCACCGCCATCGACCTGACCTGGTACGCGTCCGTGGACGGCAGTGGTGAGGTGCAGGGCAACGCCCGCTGGCACCTGGTGTACCGGAACAACGAGCTCATCGCGGAGCTGCCCGGCACCACCGTGCGCTACCGCGACACCGGCCTGACGCCCTCCACCGGGTACAACTACGCCGTGCGCGGCCGTGACGCCGCCGGCAACCTCAGCGCGTCCTCCACGGTCATCAACGCCACCACGCTCCCGAACATGGCCTGCAACCCCTGCAGCCTGTGGAACAGCGTGACGGGCGACCCGCAGTTCGAGAACGCCGACGCCACCCCGACGGAGGTCGGCGTGAAGTTCCGCACCGACGTGGCGGGCACGGTGACGAAGGTCCGCTACTACAAGGGCAGCACCGACACCGGCCCGCACGTGGGCCACCTGTGGAGCGCCAGCGGCACGCTGCTGGCCACCACGGAGACGACTCCCGCGGAGACGGGCTTCGGCTGGCGCGAGCTGTCCTTCTCCACGCCCGTGAGCCTGGCCGCGAACACGACCTACGTCGTGTCGTACTTCGCCACCGGCGGGCGCTACGCCATCACCCCGTACTACTTCAGCACCGCGGGCGTGGACATGCCCCCGCTGCACGCGCCCTCCACCGTGGAGGCCAGCGGCAACGGCGTTCGCAACCTCAACGGCAGCGCGTTCCCCACTGAGGCGTGGCTCAACACCAACTTCTGGGTGGACGTGACGTTCGTCCCCTCGGAGCCCAGCGGTCCCGCGACGGTGGACCTGGCCGTGACGCAGTCGTTCTCTGACGGCACGGGCGCCAACGGTGACGTGCTCTTCTACGACATCACCGTGACGAACAATGGCCCGGCGACCGCCACCAACGTCGTGCTCGACGTCCCGATCCCCGCGGGCTTGAACTACTTCTTCTACTCGGCGAACGCTCCGCCGGTGAACGGCGGGCACTGCGGGTTCTTCAGTGACCTGCAGTGTGGCGCCCCCACCCTGGCGCCGGGCGCGAGCTTCACCATCCACGTGGAGGCCATCCCCTTGAGCGCCGGGACGTTCACCAGCCAGGCCACCATCTCGTCCTCGGAGACGGATTTCGTGCCGGGCAACAACACGCACGCGCTGACCATCCCCGTGGGCCCGTCCACCAATCTCGTCACCTTCGACACCATCCCCGGCCAGGACGAGACCCTCAACGGCACGTATGGTCCCATCCAGTTCGGCCTCAACAGCTGGTACATCGCGTCGCCCTGGGGTGGGTTCGACACGAAGAGTGTGTCGTTCAACGGCGGCGGCCCCACCCAGGCCAACCTGGGCATCATCGGCCAGCGTCGCATCCTGGGCCTGGATGCCTTCACGTGGGACAGCGGCGCCACGCTCACCCTGAAGTGCATCGACCTGCCCACCCTCACCTTCCCCCTGACGGCGGGACAGGTGACGCACGTGGTGCCCACCTGGACGCAGCCCTGCACGGTCTTCACGCTGATCACGTCCAACGGCTGGGACACGAACTTCGACAACCTGGAGCTGTCTCCGCGCCCCTGAGCGCGTGACGCATGGGAGGGCGGGTATGCTGCACGGATGCCCGCCGCTCCCCTGCTCCTGAGTGCAGCGACGTCCCTGTTCGCCACCACGTGGCTCCTCGCGGCGGCGCCGTTCTCCGTCGCGGTGGAGCCTTCCGGGTTCACCGTCCAGTCCGACGGCAAGGCAGTAACCATCACCCAGGTGGTGCCAGGAAAGCCGGCCGACCAGGCGAAGCTGACGCCCGGCATGCGCATCCTGCGCATCGAGTCACCGGAGCGGACGTTCGCGCGAGGTCCCATCGAGCAGCTGGGCCAGACGGACCTGCACGACGCGCTCATCGCCACCTGGGATGAATCGCTCCTGCTCTTCGTGGGGAACACGCGCGAGGACGGCCGCTACATCGGCCTCGAGCGCGATGATCCGCGTCCCGACGAGGAGTTCCCTGGCTTCCCCCTGCCCCCGGAGAAGCGGGCGCGTCTGTCGCTCCTCCAGCAGCAACGGCACGAAGCCCGGCGCCTGCGGGAACTGCACCGGACGCCGCGTGAGAAGCCGGGCCTCGAGCTGCGCCACCAGAGCGAGGCCTGGGTGAAGGGGGGCCAGCTGCGGTCCGTTGACGGAGGCGGCTTCACCGGGCTGTGGATCCACCCGGAGCTCACCCTGGACGCGCGGTGCCCCGATCGGCTGGAGAAGGTGGTGCTGAGCGGCCCGAGCAAGGGATTGCCCCGGACGTTCCAGCCCGCCGCGGACTCCGCGTACACCGGGCAGGACTTCACCTTCGACCTGCCGCTGTGGTCCGTCCGCGACGTCACCCGGGCCTGTGCCTCGGGGAAGTCGTCGCTGCCGGTGACGCTGCGCGCGGAGCTGTCGTGCAAGGACGAGCCCGCCCTCCAGCAGTCCCTCCCGGTGAAGCTGTCCCTGAAGTGCGAGCAGACGCTCCCGGATGAAGACGCGGGCGGCCTCCGGTTGATGGGACTGCGCGGCGCACCAGAGGAATACGTCACCGGAACGAAGGCCGCGCTGACGGTGGAGGCGTCGGGGCTCGACAGCGTCGTCCCCCCGGTGGCCTCGGCGACGTTCGTGGAGGTGGATGCACGGGGCAAGGTGAAGAAGCGCTTCGCCACGGTGCCCGTGCCCGCGGGCGCGGCGGAGGTGACGACGGAGCTGACGCTGGACACGTCCACCGCGCGCACCGTGCGGCTGTCCGTGGAGGCTCGCTTCGCGGACGGCAGCACCCGGGGCTCGGACACGCGGGAGGTGACCATCGTCACCCCGGCGTTCGTGGAGGCACGGCGCAAGGGCTACGAGGAGGGCAGCCGCCGGTGGCAGGCGTTGGACCAGCGCTTCACGCTGGAGATTCCCACCCCCTGCGCCGACATCGCCGCCACCGTGGCCTGGCTCAGGGCCCAGCCCGAAGTCGAATCCGCCCACGGCACCGGCCACCACAACTACGACTACCGGGTGAAGGGCTCCGGCATCACCAACCTCGTCAACTGCCACAACCCCTGACGCGCGGGACTACGACGGCTTCTCGCCGGCGCACGCTGCGGCACGCGCGCGCAGCAGCGCCTGTTCCTTCGCGTTACGAGTGAGCGATGCCGCTCGTTCGAACTCCGCCCGGGCCTCCTTGAGACGCCCCAGCTTCTGGAGGAAGTCGCCGCGCACGCTCGGCAGCAGGTGGTAGTGCTTGAGCGACGGCTCGGCCACGAGCTGGTCCACCAGCTCCAACCCCACCGCGGGACCGAACGCCATCGACAGGGCGACAGAGCGATTCAACTCCACCACCGGTGAAGGCGTGAGCCTCGCGAGCACCGCGTAGAGCGCCGCGATGCGCGGCCAGTCCGTCTCCTCCGGCGTGCGCGCCCGCGCATGACAGGCGGCGATGGAGGCCTGCACCGTGTAGGGCCCCGCCGGCCCGGCCTTCTCCGAGCGCTCCAGCGCCGCGAGCCCGCGGCGGATGAGGAGCTGATCCCACTGCCCGCGGTTCTGCTCCAGCAGCAGCACGGGTTCCCCCGAGGGCCCCACCCGCGCCCGCGCCCGCGACGCTTGAATCTCCATCAGCGCCACCAGCCCGTGCACCTCCGGCTCGCCCGGCGCCAGCTCCGCGAGGATGCGCCCCAGGCGCAGCGCGTCCTGGCAGAGCTCCGGCCGCATCCAGCCATCGCCCGCGGTCGCGGCATAGCCCTCGTTGAAGATGAGGTAGACGACCTCCAGCACCGACGCGAGCCGCGCCGCCAGCTCGTCGCCATGAGGGACCTCGAAGGGGACGCCCTTCTCCGCCAGCGTGCGCTTGGCCCGCACGATGCGCTGGGCCACCGTGGGCTCCGGCACCAGGAACGCGCGGGCGATTTCATCCGTCGTCAGGCCGCCCAGCAGCCGCAGCGTGAGCGCCACCCGCGCCTCCGGGGACAGCACCGGATGGCAGGACGTGAAGATGAGGCGCAACAGGTCGTCGCCGACGTCGTCGTCCAGGGCCGCGTCCAGGTCTGGCACCTCCGCCTCCTCCAGCCCGTGTCCCAGCTCCTCGTGCTTGCGCGCGAGCAGCTTGTGACGGCGCATCTCGTCGATGGCGCGGCGCTTCGCGGTGGCCATGAGCCACGCGCCCGGGTTCTCCGGCACGCCCGACACCGGCCATTTCTCCAGCGCCACGACCAGCGCGTCCTGCGCCAGCTCCTCCGCCTGCCCCACGTCGCGCACCATGCGCGCAAGCCCGGCAATGAGCCGGGCGGACTCGATTCTCCACACCGCGTGCACCGCGGCCTGCGCCTTGGACATCGTCACGGCGCGAACTCAATCAAATGCACGTCGAATGGGCGCCCCGGAAATCGACATGGGGTTCGATTTCCCGCGAAGACAGCACGGCCCCGGGCCTCCCCTCGTCGGGAAGCCCGGGGCCGTCACCTCACGCCCGCGCCTCGGCCGCCAGGCCAGCGGCCGACTCCGGCACCGGCTCGTACGTCCCCAGGCGCATGCTCGCCTGGGCCCGCCCCTGCGTGCGGCCACGCAGCGCCGTCACGTAGCCGAACAGGCGCGCCATGGGCACGCGCACGGACACGCACCGCGCCGTCCCCTTCGCCTCCATCCCCAGCACCCGTCCCCGCCGCGACGCCAGGTCGCCCAGCACGTCGCCCAGGAACTCCTCCGGCGTCACCACCTCCACCTCCATCACCGGCTCCAGCCCCTGCACGCCCACGCGCCGGGCGGCCTCCTGGAGCGCCAGCGAACCCGCCACCATGAAGGCCTGCGGCGTGGAGTCCTTCACGTGCGTGTCCCCATCCACCAGCCGCACCTCCACGTCCACCAGCGGCACGCCCTCCCGCATGCCCTTCGCCATCGCACCAGCCACGCCCTTTTCAATGGCGGGCACCAGCTCGCGAGGGATGGAGCCACCCTTCGTGGCGTCCACGAAGACGAGCCCCGCCCCTCGCGGCGCCGGCCCCACGTCCAGCACCACGCGCGCGTACTGCCCGGGCCCGCCGGACTGGCGGACATGGCGGTACTCCTGGCGCACCGCGCTCCGGAGCGTGTCGCGGTACGCCACCTTCGGCTGTCCCACGCGCGCCTCCACGCCGAACTCCGTCCTCAACCGGTCCACGACCACCTCCAGGTGCAGCTCACCCATGCCGGACAGCAGCACCTGGCCGCTCTCCGGGTCCACGCCCAGGCGCAGCGACGGATCCTCCGCCGCCAGCCGTTGCAGGCCCTCCTCCAGCTTCGGCAGCTCCGCGGGGGAGCGCGCCTCCACGGCGAGCTGCACCACGGGCTCCATCACGTTCAACGCCTCCAGCACCACCGGCGCCTCCGGGTCGCACAGCGTGTCGCCTGTGCGTACGCCCTTGAGCCCCAGCGCCGCGCACAGGTCGCCCGCGTGCACCTCCGCCACCTCCTCGCGGCGGTTGGCGTGCATGAACATCAGGCGCCCCACCCGCTCCTTCCGTCCGGTGACGGGGTTGAGCAGCACGGTGCCCGCACGCAGCGTGCCCGAGTACACCCGCAGGAACACGATGCCTCCCACGGCCTTGTCGCTCATCAACTTGAACGCCAGCGCGGTGGGCGGACCCGAGTCCGACACGGGACGGCTGACGCGCTCGCCGGTGACGGGCGCAAAGCCGTCCACGGCGGCCATGTCCGCGGGTGACGGCAGGTAGCTGACGACCGCATCCAAGAGCATCTGCACTCCCTTCTTCTTGAAGGCCGACCCGCACAGCACCGGCACCAGCGTCCGCGCGAGCGTGCCCGAGCGCAGCGCGCGCTCCAGCTCCTCCACGGTGATGTCCTCCACCCGCCCGTCCACGAACTTCTCCATCACGCCCGCGTCCAGGTCCGCGCACACTTCGACGAGGCGCATGCGGTACGGCAGCACCGCCTCCGCCAGCTCCGGCGGCACGGGCGCATCGTCGTCAAAGCCGCCGTCGTCGCCCTGGAAGCGCACCAGCCGCATGCGCACCAGGTCCACGAGCCCCTGGAAGTCCGCGCCGTCGCCCACGGGCCACTGCACGGCCACCGGGCGCACGCCCAGCCGGTCCACCATGGACTGCACGCTCAGGGCGAAGTCCGCGCCCACCTTGTCCATCTTGTTGATGAACGCGATGCGCGGCACGCCGTAGCGGTCCGCCTGACGCCACACCGTCTCCGACTGCGGCTCCACGCCCTGGCTGGCGTCGAACACCGCCACCGCGCCGTCCAGCACGCGCAGCGAGCGCTCCACCTCGATGGTGAAGTCCACGTGGCCCGGCGTGTCCAGGATGTTGATGCGGTGGGGCACGCCCGCCTCCCGCCCGTGCCGGGGCTGCCAGAAGGCCGTCGTCGCCGCGGAGGTGATGGTGATGCCGCGCTTCTTCTCCTGCTCCATCCAGTCCATCTCCGTGGAGCCCGTGTGCACCTCTCCCGTGGAGTGGATGCGGCCGGTGAAGAAGAGGACGCGCTCGGTGAGCGTCGTCTTGCCCGCGTCGATGTGGGCCATGATGCCGATGTTGCGATACCGCTCGATGCGCGTGGTGCGAGGCATGGAAGACTCCCGTTCCCGTCCGGGCAGCGAGGCCCGCGGGTGTATTGGATTGAGACGCCGGTTGGATGCGTGGAATGGACCGGTGGCTGTCTTCAGGCGCGCACGCGCACGCAGGGCCTACAGCGGCACGTCAGGCCGCCACGGGAACGCGCGAGGACACACGAAGGCACCCCCAGGGAGGGGACGGGCGGAGACGGAGCTCACGGTGCGCGGGCAACCAGCCACGCGCGCACCGGAGGACTCCGGTCCGCCTGCTCAAATATCGAGCAGGACCTCGTGACGGGGGGCGAGGCGCACGTCCGCCGCCGGCGCGAAGGCGCTCAGGACAGGCAGGGCATGGAGAGTGACGGGCCTCATGACGAGATAGGAGTAAGACAGACAGCCCCCGCTGTCAACCCGACGGCCTCCCCCGTGTTCCAGGGCCGGAAATAAATCCCCCGAAAGAATATCCGCCGCGGGCGCCGTACATGTGGCGGTTGGCGACAGAAGCCAACCCCTGGTTCCTCCGAGGGGGAAGTATGTCCACGTTCTACAAAAGCCTGCTGACGGCCTCCATGGGTCTCGTCGGCTTGAATGGGTGTGTCTACGGTTACATCTACGACTCCGCGTCGGGCAGTGCCGTGGAAGGCGTGGCGGTCATCGTCGCCTCCGGCACCTGCAGCGGCACCGGCTGCGGCACCGGGCTCCCGACCCAGTCCACGGACTCGTCCGGCCTCTACGTCTTCGACGCGTACGGCAACCGCCACGGTGAGAACAACGTCCAGCTGATCACCGCGGCGTCCGGCGAGGAGGCGGTGCGGCTCGTCTACAGCCGCGCGGGCTATCGCTCCGTCACCGTCTACCACCGGCCCAAGTACTCGACGATGACGTATGACGGGGCCGACTATGAGGTCTCCGCCGTGCAGCCCGTGTACCTGTGCGCGCTCAACGCCGTGGACACCGACGGCGACGGCGTCTGCGACGCGGCCGAGGCCCGCTACGGCACCAACCCCAACAGCTCCGACACGGACGGCGACCGCATCAGCGACTTCGCGGAGCTGTACGGCTACGGCGGCGTGGACCTGCGCTACTGGGGCGCGGATCCGCGCAAGAAGGACGTGTTCGTGGAGGTGGACTACTACGCGGACCGCAAGCCCACGCAGGCGGCGCTGGACCGCGTGACGACGTCCTTCGCCAACGCGCCGGTGTCCAACCCCAACGGCACCACGGGCATCGCGCTGCACCTGGTGCTGGACTCGCAGATCGCCGCCGCGGACGCGGACACGGACCTGACCCCCGTGTGGACGGACTTCGACGTCATCAAGGCCAAGTACTTCAAGTCGCGCCGCGCGCCCTTCTTCCACTACGCCCTGTTCGCGAACACGTACAGCGGCGGTACCTCCAGCGGCATCTCCCGCGGCATCCCCGCGCATGACTTCGTGGTGACGCTGGGCGGCTGGCCCGTGGCGGGCGGCACGGAGCTGCAGCAGGCCGGCACCCTCATGCACGAGCTGGGGCACAACATCGGCCTGCGTCACGGCGGCAACGACGACAGCAACTACAAGGCCAACTACCTGAGCCAGATGAACTACGAGTACCAGATGTTCGGCCTGCGCATGGACGGCGTGGACAACGTGCTGGACTACTCGCGCGTGCGCGTCGCCGCCATCAGCGAGGCGTCCGTCAACGAGGTCTCCGCGTTCGCTCCCGTCGCGCCCACCACGGAGGCGGACCTGGCCCACATCGGCGTGCGCATCAACGGCGTGCAGCGCGCCGGCACCGCGAGCGCGAACCTGGACTTCAACGGTGATGGCGTCATCCAGACCGCGTCCTACGCGTACAGCCTCAACCGCGACGCCGACACCACGGACCTCATCCCGGCGGCGCAGCATGACTGGCTGGCGCTGGTGTACGACGGCGCCGGGCAGATTGGCGACGGCTGGCTTGGCACGTCCCAGGGCCTGAGCCGCCAGCAGCCCTTCTTCGTCCTCCCGGAGAAGACCGAGTCCTGCCTCACGGTGGAGATGTCCCGCGCCCGGTAGTCCCAGGCCGTCCATCCTGGCAAGTCGTCCCCCGCCGGGTTCCTCTTCACGAGGGACCCGGCGGTCGTTTATCGGCCGCGTGCCCGCGTAGACTCCGGCGCATGCCGCATGTCGCACTCGTGGGATACGGACGTTTTGGACGCGCGCTGGGAACGCTGCTGGAGGCGGTGGGCGTGGAGCACCGCGCCCTGGACCCGGTGGCGGACATCCCGGAGCCGCTCCGCGCGCACTCGGTGCCGGAGCTGCTGGAGGGGTCGGAGCTGGTGGTGGTGGCGGTGCCGGTGCCCCAGATGCGGGACGTGCTGCGCTCCCTGCGGCCCCACCTGAGGCCAGAGCACCTGGTGCTGGACGTGGGCAGCGTGAAGGTGAAGCCCGTGGAGGCGCTGACGGAGGTGCTGGGCGAACAGGTGCCCTGGGTAGGCACGCATCCCCTCTTCGGCCCCTTGAGCCTGGCCATGGCCGAGCGCCCCATGCGCGTCGTGCTCTGCCCCAACCCGCTGCATCCGGAAGCAGCCCCGCGCGCCCGGCGCTTCTACGAGGGGCTGGGCTGCGAGGTGATTGAGCAGACGCCAGAGGGCCATGACCAGGTGATGGCGCGCACGCATGCGCTCACCTTCTTCGTGGCCAAGGGGATGGTGGACTCCGGCGCGGCGGCGGACGTGCCCTTCGCCCCGGCCAGCTTCAAGGCGCTGTCGCGCACCATCGAGACCGTGCGCGCGGACGCGGGCCACCTCTTCAACGCCATCCAGCAGGAGAACCCCTTCGCCACGCAGGCGCGAGGCCAACTGCTCGCGGCGCTCCAGGACATCCACCGCGACCTGGAGGCGGCACCCACGGTGACGCAAGCACCGGAGGCTTCGGGCGTCGCCGTGCCCGGCCTGGAACCGGAAGCGCCAGCGCCCCGCGAGCCGCGTGAGCACATCGATGCGCTCGACCGCGAACTGGTGGAACTGCTCGCCCGCCGCGAGGAGCTGGCCCGCCGTCAGCGCCGTGCCCAGGAGGCCGGGAACGAGCCCGCTCGCACGGAGACGCTGCTCGCCGTGCGCCGGGCGTGGGCCCGGGAGCTGGGCGTGGACGCGCAGGAGGTGGAGGCCGTCTTCCGCGTCGTGCTGGGTAGCGGCCTGCGATGACACGGCGCTAGAGGTACTCGTCCAGCCAGTCGAACATCCGGTGATTGGCCACGGCCTGCGCGCCCTCCTGGCAGTGCAAGAGCCCCGTGTCCTGGGTGGTGAAGAGCATGTAGTCCTTCGGGCACTCCAGCGCGTCGAAGAGCAGCCGGGCCTGGCCCTGGGAAAACGCCTCCGCGGTGCCATCCATCACCAGCGTGCGGCAGCGGATGCGGTGGACGATGGGCTCGTTGTTGAACCGGCGCAGTTCGAAGAGCAGGGCCGACGGCGTGCTGACGCCGTGCTTGGACATCGAGTCCTTCATGTACCAGCGGTACAGGAACACCTGCTCCATCAGCTGGGCCATGGCCGCGTCGAAGGCCTGGGGGTTGCTGTCCAGCAGCTGCATCAGCTCCGGGAAGTACATGTTGAACTGCTCGAAGGAGGACTGGCCCCAGTTGAGGACGCCGGGGTTGGGGATGAGGATCTTGATGCGTCGCTCGAACGCGGCGGCGCGCGGCACCAGCGCACCGCCCATGCTCCACCCCAGCAGCGCGATGCGCCGCGAGTCCACGCCCGCGATGCACAGGGCGAAGTCCACCACCGGGCGGATGACCTGCTCCCAGTCGTGACGGAAGGGAAGCCCCTGCTCGCGGATGGCCATGCCCTGGCCGGGCGCGTGCACGATGAGGCAGTGGTAGCCCCGCGCGAGCGCCGCGTCGATGACGTACTTGGACTCCTCCGGCCACGCGTCGCGGCCCTGCTGGAAGATGAGCAGCGGCGCGATGCTCCGGGCGCTCGGGGCGCGGAAGAAGTAGCCGGGCAGCGTGGTGCGCTCGTACGGGATGCGCACGGGCGTGCCCGGAATCTTCAACAGGTGCAGCGCCTTGTTGTAGGCGTCCACCGCCTTGCGCCCGGTGGCGACCACGCTCGGATGGGTGGGCTCGGGGTGGTGGATGAGCGCGGCGCGGTAGTAGTTGGCGGCGCGCAGGTAGGCATTGCCCGCGCTGATGGAATGGCGGCGGGACTGGCTCACGTCGCCCATGGCGCGGATGCGGTCGGCGGTGCTCACCCACTCGTTGGGCCAGCTCCAGTCATCCCCCGCGACGATGCGGGACGCGGTGTCCAGCACCTCGCTGATGTCCGACTGCGCGCTGTAGGTCCCAGCCAGGAAGTGCAGGAGCTGGCTCTCCATGATGGGGTCCGCCATCAGGCCCAGCTCCCACCAGGGCCGGGGCTCGTCGGAAGACGAGGGGGACGACGAGGTCGTGGACGGCTGTCCGGCCGCCGCCGCGGGAGCGCCCCGGAGGAGCGCGAGCCCCCCGGTCAGCCCCAGGCTGGCTTGGATGAGGGAGCGACGGTCCAGTGTGATGCCCATGGTCTCTGGCCTCCAGCGAAGTGCTGGCGCTTCGAACACCGCAGGCCTCCACTTCTGTCACTCACCGCGTCGCAACCAGCGCGAACACGCGGTGGGGCACGGCGAACGGCGTCTGGGGGAACCGCTCCGCGAGGAGCTTCGCGTGCGCGACGTCGAACCGGGCGGCCTCGTCCTCGGAGAGCACCGGGCCCACCTTGGCGCTGGCGCGCACCCGTCCCATCCAGGCCTCGTGGGAGTAGTGGACGACGGTGTCGAAGGAGAAGGACTCCAGGCCGGTGAAGCCCGCGGTGGCGACGTCCTGGAACCAGCGCGGGTAGATGCCAGCGTCGTGTCCGAACTCGACGTAGGGCGCGACCTGCGAGGGATTGAAGGTGTCGATGAGCGTGTGGACCCCCTGCACGACATTGCCCGGCAAAGGCAGCCAGTCGAAGTGCGCGATGACCAGCCGGCCTCCCGGCGCCAGCACCCGGAAGGCCTCGCGGGCCGCGGCGGCGCGGTCGAACCAATGCCAGCACGTGCCAGCGGTGACGAGCCCGAAGGACTCCGGCGGCAGGCCGGTCCGCTCCGCCGGAGCCACGCGGAAGTCGATGGACAGCCCCTCGTCGCTCGCGAGCCTGCGCGCCGAATCCAGCATGGGCTCCGAGAGGTCCAACGCCGTGACGTCGCCCCCGCGCTTCGCCAGTCCTCGCGCGAGCGTGCCCGTGCCCGCGCCCAGGTCGAGCACGCGCTGTCCCGGATGAAAGACGCCTTCACGGATGAGCTTCTCGAAGAAGGCCTCCGGAAAGCCGGCGCGGTGCCGGGCGTAGTCCTCCGACGTGCGGCCAAAGTCCACCTGCATGACATGTCCTCCAGGGTTCAGGGCTCCACGCGTCCATCAGGAAAGACACGTCGACAGCGGCCGCGCGCCGCGCCGACACTCCCCTTCCAGGAGGTGGATGGAGCATGGATAGACGCCGCGGTGGACGCTCTCAATCTCGATTCGAACATCGACCTGAGCGCGAGGAAGCCCTGGTGTCGGCGAGCGAGGCCGCGGCGCTGCTCGGCGTGAAGCTGGCGACGCTCTACACCTACGTGAGCCGGGGGCTGGTGCGGTGCGTGCCGGTGCAGGGAACGAAGGAGAACCGTTACGCACGCGCGGACCTGGAGCGGCTGAAGGTCCGCCACGACGCGAGGGCAGGACACGCGGCGGTGGCGGCGGGAGCGCTGCGCTGGGGCGAGCCCGTCATCGACTCCGCCGTGTCGCGCGTGGAGGCCAAAGGCCTGGCGTACCGGGGAAGCCACTCCGCGGTGGAACTGGCCACGAAAGGGCGCTCCTTCGAGGACGTGGCGGAGCTGCTCTGGTCTGGCGCGCTGCCGAAGCACCGGGACACGACGTGGCCCGCGCCGCGAGCGCCCTTCCCGCCTTCCGCGCTGGCGGCGCTCCTGCCCCAGGGCACTCCTCCCGCGAAGGTGCTGGCGACGCTGGTGTCCCTGCTGGGCGCGCGGGACGCGGTGCGCTTCGCGGTGCCACCGGACCAGGAGCTCGCGCGGGCCCGAGGCCTGCTGCGTCACCTGGCGGCGTGGGTGTGCGCGGCCCGGGCGCCGGAGCGCGTGGCCCCTGCGTTGAGGGAGCGGACGGTGGCGGACTCGCTGGCGCACGCGTGGGACGCCCGCTCATCGCACGCTCCGGCGTCGTTGAATCAGGCGCTGGTGCTCTGCGCGGATCATGAGCTGAACGTGTCGACGTTCGCCGCCCGGGTGACGGCATCCTCTGGTGCGGACCTGTACTCGTGCGTGGGCGCGGCGATGGCGGCGCTCTCCGGAGCGAAGCACGGGGGCGCGTGCGACCGCGTGGAGGCGCTCCTCACGGAGGTGGGCCGTCCGGAGCGGGCGAAGGAGGTGGTGGACACGTACGTCCACCGGGGCGAATCGGTGCCGGGCTTCGGCCACCGGCTGTATCCCCAGGGAGACCCGCGCACGCCCCCGCTCATCCTGGCCGCGCGGGAGCTGCGCCCGGATGCGCGGGCGGTGCGCGTGGGCGCCGCGCTGGTGGACGTGATGCGCGACGCGGGACATCCCGCGCCTTCAATGGAGGTGGGGCTGGTGATGCTGGCGGAGGCGCTGAGGCTGCCGAAGGGCGCGGCGGCGACGGTGTTCGCGGTGGGGCGCTCGGCGGGCTGGGTGGCGCACGTGCTGGAGCAGCGGGAGCAGGGCCACCTGCTGCGCCCCAGGGCTCGCTACGTCGGCCCCTCTTCACCAGAGACAGATTGAATTCATCGGCCGGGATTCAGGATGGGGGTGACGATGTTGGTGGACCCATTGCGACTCTTCACCCTTTGGAGCCACTGCATGATGAAGAAGACCGCCCTGCTGACCTGCCTGCTCGGATTGCTGGGAGCTCTCCCGGCCAGCGCCGCTGAACTCAAGGACGTGTTCGGCAAGGAGGTCCCCATCGGGCAGGGCCGGCCCACGCTGGTGCTGTATGCCAACAAGGGCACCAAGGATGAGCTGCGCCAGCGCGCTTCCCAGTTCATCTACGACGTGCGTGAGAAGAAGCCCATCGTCGTCATCCACGTGGACCTGCGCGACGTTTCGGGCCTCTTCAAGGGCATTGCTCGCGGGGAGATCCGCAAGAGCCACAACGAGTCGCTCGCCGCCATGAAGGACCTGTACCGCCAGAAGGGCGAGGCACCGCCCGCCGAGCTGGACTCGTCGCTCTACATGGTCGCGGACTCCAAGGGTGAACCCCACAAGTCCATGGGCCTGGAGAAGGGGTTCGACCACGTGTTCGCCCAGGTGCTCGGCACCTCCGGGCAGGAAATCGCACGCGGCGCCTTCTCGGAAGGTGCCCGGAAGCTCAGCCAGGCGATGACCGCCGCGCCCGCCGTGGCGTCCCGCACGCCCTGAGTTCACGGGGTGTGTCCCCCACGCTCCTGCACCGCGCGTGGGTGGACGGCAAGGGATGAACAGCCTTACCTTGCTGGCGCGTTAGTCACTTCTCACCTGGAAACCATGTTGATGCATGGAATTCAAACGGTGGGCGGTGGCAGCGCGTCAGGTTCATTTCCCCCGAGACACCCCACATGTTCAAGTTCAAGACGTACAGCCTCGCCGTGGTGGCCCTTGCGTTCAGCGCCTGTGGCCCCGCGCCGGAAGCGACGGAGCCGGCCCCCTCCGGCGGCGACATCGCGCAGGTCCAGTCCCAGGTGACGAAGGCCATCCCGGGCACGACGTGCGTGGTCGAAGCGACGAAGCCCTACACATATGACATCGGGGGCCCCATCAGCGCCCAGGCGTCTGCCTGGGATTGCGACCAGGACTACCCCATCATCTACATCTGCTCCACGGTGGAGCAGAAGTCGGTGAGCAGCACGGGCACGGTCACCTGGACGGCCATCCCGGGCAGCCGCAGCTGCTGGCCGGAGACGAACACGGACTTCGGTGGCCAGACGGCCAACCCCACGCCCTACGCGGCGGGCGTCTACCGTCAGCGTTCGCAGGCGGCCATCAAGCTCAACGCCACCACGTGGACCCCTGCGCAGCCGTCCACCTGCGCCACGCTCTCCAGCGACATCCCCTGCAAGTTCACCGAGGTGGTGTCCGGCAACGTGACGCTGTGACGCATGATGTCGTGATGTGAAGCACCCCGGACACCAGGTGCGGACCAGGGCAGGCGTTGGCTAGTCTGACGCCTTCCCGTTCCACCTGGAGTCTTTCATGCACATCGAATCCCCGCGCAGCGCCCGTTCCCCGAAGGCCGTGACGTTCCTCCGCATCCCGGTGCTGCTGGCCGTGGGCATGATGACGATGGGCAGCGGCATGGGGAACCCGGGCTGTGGCGGCAGTAACTATTCTGTCTGTGAGAGCGGTTGCGCCATCGGGGGCACCTACACGCTCCAGTTCGCGGACACATCGCCCCCTGGGGAGGTCTGCGAGACGTTGGGGCTCGGCCTGCCCACGGGGCCGCTGGAGTTGACGCGCTCCGGGCGGACCGTCTCGGCGGGCCTCGACGGCATGAAACTGTCGGGCGACTACGACTTCGACGAGGCCGACCGGCCGCTCACGCTGTACGGGACGAAGTCCGTGACGAGCACGCGCACGTACTCCGGCAGCATCAAGTCGGCGGTGGCCACGCCCGCGCCCGAGACGGAGACCGACACCTCGGTCATCACGGGCGAGTACGAGCTGATTGGAACCTCCGAGGACAACAGCCTGAGGTGCCACATCAAGCGGAACTTCACCGCGACGCGGTAGGGCCTCGGCCCCATTCGGGGTGCGGTAGGGTCGGGGCCATGCGTTCCCCCCTCATGGCCTCACTGCTGTTCCTGATGATGTCCGCGCCAGCCCGGGCCGCCGTACCGGCTGGCTTCGTGGAAACGAACTATTCGTCCACCAGCCTGACACCCGCCACCGGCATGGCGTGGGCGCCGGATGGTTCAGGGCGCCTGTTCGTCACGCTGAAGAACGGCGTCGTGCGGACGGTGGCCATGAAGGACGGCGTGCTGGAGACGCAGCCGGGCACCTCCACGCTGGTGACGCGCACGTTCGCCACGGAGCCCGCGGTCCACACCAACAGCGAGTGCGGCCTCATCGGCATCGCGTTCGACCCGAACTACGTGGTCAACCGGTACGTCTACTTCTTCGTCACCGTCTCCGCCTCCGAGCAGCGCATCGTCCGCTACACGGACTCCAACGGCACGGGCATCGCGCGCACGGAGGTCGTCACGCGGCTGCCCACGGCGGGCAACAACCACGACGGCGGCGGGCTGGGCTTCGGCCCGGACGGGAAGCTCTACTGGGCCATTGGCGATCTGGGCAACGGCTCCGGCGTGGACGCGGACCTGACGTCGCTGGCGGCCAAGATGAGCCGCGCCAACCTGGACGGCACGCCCGCCAATGACAACCCGTTCAACGACGGCGTGGGCCCCAACAACGAATACATCTGGGCGCGCGGCCTGCGAAACCCGTTCACCTTCACGTTCCAGCCCACCACCGGACTGCTGTGGGTCAACGGCGTGGGCGACCGCTATGAGCAGGTCTTCGTCGTGAGCCGGCGCAGCCACGCCGGATACAACGACTACGAGAACAACCAGCCCGTCGGGAACGACTTCCTCACCCCCGTCATCAAGTACCGCACCAACACGATTGATTCGAGCACCGTCACCGCCACGGGCGCGGTGCGCAGCGGGGGCATCACCACCTTCACCACCGCCTCGCCGCACGGCTTCCGCAAGGGGGAGAAGCTCACGCTCGAAGGCGTGGGCAACGCGAGCTTCAACGGCGAGTTCTACGTCGCCAGCGCCAACAACGCGCCCACCACCACCACCTTCACCGTGGCCCAGCCGGGCCTGCCGGACGCGACCAGCGGTGGGGGCAACGCGACGACGCAGGCGCTGGGCGGCTCCATCACCGGCGGCGTCTTCTACGACGCGACCCTCTTCCCGCCGGAGTACCGCGGCAACTACTTCTTCGGCGACTACAACAGCGCCCAGGTGACGCGCGCCACGCTGGCGGCGGACAACTCGGTGGCGACGGTGGACGAGTGGGGCACGGGCTTCTCCTCCAACGTGGACATGAGCGTGGGGCCGGACGGCGCGCTCTACGCGCTGGGGTACACCAACGGCGTGGTGCGCCGGGTGACGCCCACGGCCACCGGCCAGAAGCTGGTCGTGTCCGGACTCAACCTGCGCCTGATGGAGGGCGGACGCGCGGCCTTCACCGTGCGGCTGGCCCAGGCGCCCACCGCGCCCGTGACGGTCAGCGTGGCGCGCGCCATGGGCGGCTCCGAGGACCTGCGCCTGCTGGGCGGTGGCACCCTCACCTTCTCTCCGGCGAACTGGAGCGTGCCGCAGGTCATGGTGCTCGAGGCAGTGGAGGACGCGGACGCGGACGCGGACGTCGCCACCTTCACCGTGGCCTCGGAGGGGCTGACGACCGAGGCCGTGGTGGCCACCACCATCGACAACAACTCGACCCGGCTGGTGCTGTCCACCCCCCGGCTCGTCGTGCCCGAGGGCGGCACCGCCACTTTCGACGTGTCCCTGTCCCTGCGGCCCTCGTCGAACGTGACCGTCACCGTGGCGTCCACCCAGGGGGATCCGGACCTCACCGTGGCCTCCGCGTCCACGCTCAGCTTCACGACGTCCAACTGGAACGCGCCGCGGACCGTCACGCTCCAGGCGTCGCAGGACGCGGACAACGTGGATGGCACGGCCACCATCACGCTCGCCATTCCGGGCCTGGACGCGCGCATGCTGGAGGCCGTGGAGGCGGATGACGAACCGCTCCAGCCCACCATCTCCTCCACGCCTGTCACCACCGCCGGAGTGGGCATCGAGTATCGCTACGACGTGGAGGCGGTGGGCCGGCCGCAGCCCACGTACTCGCTGGAGGGCGCGGTGCCGCAGGGCATGAGCATCGACGCGACCACCGGCCTCATCACCTGGACGCCGTCGGCGGCGGGCACCGTGGACGTGCACGTGCGGGCGACCAATGGCGTGTCGCCGGACGCGGAGCAGTCCTTCACCATCACCGCGGAGGCGGAAATGGGCGAACCGGATGCCGGCACCGACGCGGGCACGGAGACCCCGGATGCCGGCACGGGGCCCCTGGATGCCGGCACGAACAATCCCCTGCCCGAGGACGACTCCGGCTGCGGCTGCGGCGCGGCCCCGGTGGCGCCGCTCGCGTGGCTGGCGCTCGTCGCGCTGGCCACCCGTCGCAAGCGGTCGCGCGCGAGCTGAGGCCTCGCTGAAACAGAAACGGGAGGGCGCCCGTGCTGGACGCCCTCCCGTTCCATTTCCGCTTCAGCGCGGCATGAAGGCACTTGCGCGTGTCCGGAAGCGGGACGCGGATTCCCATCGCCGGTCAGGGAAGTGACGGGTTCATCCCCGCTGTCGCCTGGGGGCGACTGTGCGCGCTCCGTGGCATGGGCCATGCTCAATGGCGTCCCCAATGGCTCCCCTCCTCCATGACCTCCTGCTCGCGCTGCGGCGACTGCGTCGCAGCCCCACCTTCACCGTCGTGGCGGTGGCCACGCTGGCGCTGGGCATTGGCGCCAACGTCGCCATCTTCAGCGTGGTGCACGCGGTGCTGCTGCGGCCGTTGCCCCTGCGCGACGACGCGCGGCTCGTGCGGCTGTTCAGCGTGGGCCAGCAGGGACCGGGGCCGACGTCGCCGCCGGACCTGATGGACCTGCGCGAACAGACGCGGGCCTTCGAGGGGCTCGCTGGCGTGGCGCCCGCGATGGTGACGCTCGGGGCGGACCGGCTGGAGGCCTCGCCCATGAAGGTGCAGGCCGGGCTGGTGACGGCCGACTTCTTCCAGGTGCTGGGGCCCCGCGTGCAGTTGGGCCGCGCGCTCCGGGCCGGGGATGACGCGCCTGGGGCGCCCCAGGTCACGGTGCTGTCGCATGCGCTCTGGCAGCGCCGCTTTGGTGGCAGCCCCGACGTGCTGGGGCGCGCGGTGAACCTGGGCGGCCCCGTGCCGTGGACGGTGGTGGGCGTGATGGCGCCGGGCTTCGACTTCCCGTCGCGCGCGGAGCTGTGGACGCCCATCGTCCAGGACGAGTCCATGACGAAGCCGGAGGCGCGCGGCGCGCACTGGCTGGAGGTGTATGGGCGGATGGGGCCCGGCGTGAGCCTTGAGCGGGCGAAGGCAGACGCGGCGGCGGTCGCGCGGGGCCTGGCGGCGCGGCATCCGGCGACGAACGCGGACATGGGCGCGAGCGTGGAGCCCTTGCGCGACGTGCTGCTGGGCCAGGTGCGCCCCTCGTTGTTATTGCTGCTGGGCGCGGTGGGGCTGGTGCTGCTCATCGCGTGCGCCAACCTCATGCACCTGCTGTTGGCGCGGGCCGCGTCGCGCGAGGCGGAGACGTCCGTGCGGCTCGCGCTGGGCGCCAGCCGGGGGCGCATCGCGCGGGAGCTGTTGGTGGAGAGCGCGCTCCTGTCAGCGCTGGGTGGCGGGGCCGGGTTGCTCGCGGCGCTGTGGGCGCTGGATGCGCTGGCGGCGTTCGGGCCCCAGGACATTCCGCGCATCGACGAGGTGTCGCTCGATGGAACGGTGCTGGCGTTCACCGCGGGCCTGTCGGTGTTCACCACGCTGCTCTTCGGGCTGGTGCCTGCGTGGCAGACGTCGCGGGTGGAGCTGGCGCGCGTGTTGCGGACGGCGGGCGAGGGCGCGGGCGGCGCGGCGCACCACCACCGAACCCGCGCGGCGCTCATCGTGGCGGAGACGGCGCTGGCGGTGCTGCTGCTGGTGAGCGCGGGGCTGCTGCTGCGCAGCTTCGTGCACCTGCGGCAGGTCGACCCGGGCTTCCAGCCGGAGGGCGTATTGACGGTGAAGCTGAGCCTGCCGCCCAACCGCTACGCCATGGGCAGCGCGGCGCCCGCGGCCTTCTACGACGGGCTGCTCGAGCGGCTGCGGAGCCTGCCCGGGGTGACCGTGGCGGGCGCGGTGAATGCAGTTCCCATGGAGGGGAAGCGGTGGACGCTCGCGGTGCGTGACCCGCTCCGGCCGGTGGCGCCGGGCACGGAGCCCTGGCAGGCCAGCATGCGCATCGTCACGCCGGACGCGTTGGAGGCGCTGCGGGTGCCCGTGCTGCGCGGCCGGGGGTTGCTGCCGGAGGACCGGGGGGCGGGTGGGCGCGCGGTGTTGATCAACGCGGAGGCGGCGCGCCGCTTCTGGCCGGGAGAGGACCCGCTGGGACGCACGCTGGACATGGACATGGACCTGGGCAACGGCGCGTTCGGAGGCCGGGTGGTGGGGGTGGTGGCGAACATGGCCACGGAAGGACTGGCCGCGCCCGCCGCGCCGGAGGTGTATGTGCCCTATGAGCAGGCACGGACCACGGACATGACGCTGGTGCTCCGTACGAACGGGGAGCCGCTCGCGCTGGCCGGGGCGGTGCGGGCGGAAGTCCGGGGGCTGGACGCGAACCTCGCGGTAGGCAGCGTGCGGACGCTGGCGTCGGTGGTGGATGGAACGGTGGCGCCGCTGCGCTTCTATCTCCTGCTGGCGAGCGTCTTCGCGGGGGTGGCGCTGGCGCTGGCGGCGGTGGGGCTCTACGGGGTGGTGGCCTACGCGGTGGTGCAG
>NZ_RAWP01000180.1:0-10571 GCF_003668935.1 Corallococcus sp. AB032C
GGCGGGAGGGCGCCCCATGGTAGGTTTGGCACCTCCATGTCCGCTCCTGCTTCGTCGCTCAAGGCCGTCGTCGTCGCGCTGTCCGGCAACGTGTTGGTCACGCTCATCAAGTTCATCGCCTTCTTCCTGTCGGGCTCAGGGGCGATGTTGTCGGAGGCGATCCACTCGTTGGCGGACACGGGCAACCAGGTGTTGTTGTTCCTGGGGCTGAAGCGGGCGGCGCGCGTGGAGGACGACTCGCACCCGTACGGCTACGGCGGCGAGCGCTTCATCTTCGGCATCCTGTCCGCGTCCGGCATCTTCTTCGTGGGCTGCGGCGTGACCGTCTACCACGGCATCCAGTCGCTCCTTCACCCGCACGTGGCTGAGACGGGGCCGGTGACGTTCTTGGTGCTGGGGCTGTCGTTCCTCATCGAGGGCGGCGTGTTGCTGTTCGCGGTGCGAGGGCTCCTGAAGCAGGCGGCGGGCGAGCCCTTCTTCCGCTTCGTGCGGACGAAGGCCGACCCCGCGTCGGTGGCCATCCTGCTGGAGGACGGCGCGGCGGTGCTGGGCCTGGTGCTGGCGACAGCGGGCATCGCGCTGGCGCACGTGACGGGCAACCCGCTGTGGGACGCGCTGGCGTCGCTCACGGTGGGCGTGCTGCTGGGGCTCATCGCCGTCTACCTGATGGTGGAGAACCGGGAGCTGCTGCTCGGCCGGTCCGTGCCGGCGGACGTGGAGCAGCGCTTCGAGGACCTGCTGCGCGCGCGCCCCAGCCTGGCGGACCTGCACGACGTGAAGACGCGGCAGCTCACGCCGGAGTCCTACCAGTTCAAGGCGGAGCTGCGCTTCAGCGAGTCCTTCGTGGCGGCCCGGCTGGCGGAGGCCCTGCCCGCGCAGGGGCTGCCCCCTGTGGGCGTGGAGCGCGAGCGCGCGTTGACGGACGCGGCCCGGCACCTCATCCGCACCCTGAGCGAGGAGATCGACGCCATTGAAGCGGAGGTCCGCCGCGCCATCCCGCAGGCGAAGCACATCGACCTGGAGCTGGAGCACCTGACCGCCGCCGCCGCCGAGGCCGCGGAGCTCCGTGCCCGCACCGGGTAGGCTTTGCCTTGAATCCTGGTTTTATTGCTTAGGCCGTGCTATGCGTTTTCCCGGTTCCCCTCATCAGGGTGGCGAGACGGGATGCGCGGACGGAATGCATGGAGCGTGGGCGTGGCGCTGCTCGTTGGCTGCGCCGGCACGTCCTACTTCCAGAGCGGCAGGGACGTCTTCTTCGGCCAGCGGGGCGAGAGGGTCTGGGTCAAGGGCCCCTGGCCCGCCATCCAGCCTTCCTCGAACGTGGACGAGGTCATCGACCAGCTCTGCCCGGCGGTGATGGCGTTGGACCGGGCCCGGGAGCGGGACTACGGCCAGGAGTACTGCGGGCTCATCTACTCGCTGGGCGGCGGGGAGTACTACGCGAGCTGGCCCTCGCCGCTGGGACGCACGACGTTGGTGGGCGCGGACCTGCGCCGCAAGAGCTGCAGCGTGCCCAGCGTGGTGAAGGACGACCGGGGCCTGCCGTCCACGCTGGCGGACTTCCACAGCCACCCCTGGTTCCCGTCCGGCATGTCACAGGAGGACCGCTGGGGTCAGTCACAACGTTGGACCCTGCGCATCCAATTTGATGCAGGATGCACGGTGACGAAGCTGGTCCCGTACAAGGGCGAGCAGCGTCCGGGTGAGGTCTATCTGCGGCAGGGCAAGGCGTGGAAGCTCATCGGGTACATCCACGAAGCGGACAAGGACACGGGCTTCATCACGCCCGTGGAGGACTAGATGGGGCGCCAGGGTTCGTCATCGCGGCGGGTGTGGATGAAGCGCGGGCTCGCGGCGCTGCTGGCGTTGCCCCTCTGTGGCTGCGTGCTCTTCGCGAGGCCCATCCGTCCGCCGCGCGCCTCCGACGAGGAGATGGCCCGCTTCCAGTTCCCGTTGGACCTGCCCGCGGAGGGGCGCACGCAGACGACCGCCCTGGTGGCGGTGGCGACGCAGTTGGCGATGGATGACTTCCGTCCGCTGGACCTGAAGCCGCACAAGGGCGCGACCGCGGACGAGCTGTGCCTCTACCGGCGGGACTCCTTCGACGTGTGGACGGCGCCCGGCCCGGAGGGCGTGATGTTCGTGCGCTTCGTGCCCCGGCAGGACGTCTGCAACTCCGAAGGGCCCGTGACGGACGCGAGCGCCACGTACGCCATCGACACGCGCCAGTGGCGCATCCTGTCCATCCAGCGCTAGGCCGCCGTCGCACCCGTAGGCGGCGCCTCGTCCGGCGCCGCGCGCGTCAGGCCCAGCACCTTCTCCCGCTGCGGCCACGGCCACGCGCCGGTGACCATGGCCAGCTTGCCCGCGAGCACCGAGCACACCGCGACCTGGAACGTGCAGATGTACGAGATGATGCCCATGTCTCCGAACACCTGGTTCAGGTAGGACGCCACCACGCCCACGATGACCAGGCACGCGGTTCGATGTTCCGCCGCGTACGCTCGATGGTACGCGCGCGCCGCCAGGTACACCGTCACCACCAGGTACATCCACACGCCCGTGAACCCGAACCACCCGCCGAAGGCCAGCAGGCCGAGGAGGGAGTTGTGCGGGTGGAAGCGGTACGTGGGGAACACGAACGCGATGTTGGGCAGCGGGTAGGGCTCCAGGAACTCGTGCCCGTAGCCCGTGCCGAACACGGGGTTCGTGTTCCAGGTCGCGATGAGGTTGAGGTTCTCGATGTCGCGGTAGTCCAGCTCTCCTTCGGCGTGCTGACCCTCGATGATGGAGCGGAAGGTCGCCACCGGCTTGAAGATGCTGCTGCTGGAGCTCCACCCGGCCAGGAAGTACACAATCAACAGCGGCGAGCACGCGATGAGCCCGCGCGTGATGAACTTCTTCAGCGGCGTCCACGGGTTGAAGAGGTACGCCGCGGCCAGCCCGCCCACGAGGCTCACGTACGCAAGCCGGCGGTCGTTGAAGAACATCCCGATGAACACCAGGATGATGATGAGGAGGCCTCGGATGGCGTGGCCGGACCTGGGCCGCTCCAGCCAGCGCATGATGCACACGCTGATGGCGAAGATGAACGTCATCGAGTCCGAGTGGCAGGTCGTGTACTCCACCTCCAGGTGCTGGGCCGGGATGATGACCAGGGCGAAGTAGGTGCTCACCGCGGACTTGGTGAGCGCCGCCGCGATGATGGTCTTCGCCACCAGGGGCCAGTCCTCCGGCCCGCGCAGGCTGTAGTGGTACATCATCCCCACCAGCGGGAGCACCGCCGCCTGGTGCCACTGCCAGAGCGAGTTCTTGATGTCCCCGCCCCGCGCGATGCCCCACACCTCCATCCACATGATGGAGAAGAACGAAATCGCCAGCACCACCGCCAGCGGCCGGGGGATGGGCACCACCGGTGGATCAATCTTGGACTTCGCGGCCCGCCGGCAGATGCCGATGACGATGGAGCCGATGATGAGCCCGTCGATGAGCGGGAAGCGCAGGGCGCCAATGCCCACCAGCTCGTGCATCTGCGTGAAGAGCAGCTTCCCCAGGGGGAACAGGGGCGACGGCCAGAACATCGACTGGGGGCGCTCGGGTGTGTAGTCCACCGCGAGCACCAGGTAGAGCACCGTGATGGCCAGGTAGCGCAGCGGCACCTTGAGGATGACCCACCCCACCGTGAGCGCCAGCACGGGCGCCATGGTGACAATGGGGTCCCCGTTACCCACGGCGGCCGCACCCAGGGTGACGGCGCCCAGGCCCACGACCATGACGATGTACTGGAGCCAGGCGGCGGGCGAGGGTTTGAAGGCCATTCGAGCGAGGGGGAGGCTATATCCCGGGCCCGGGTTGGGATAGATGCGAAGGCGTATGGCTGGCACCCGACCCCGCGTCCTCCTGATTGCTGAGCTGTGCAACCCAGACTGGGTGAGCGTCCCCCTGGAAGGCTGGTCCCTGGCAAGGGCGCTCGCCGAGGTGGCGGATGTGCACCTGGTCACCCAGGTCCGCAACCGCGAGAACATCCTCAAGCAGGGCTTGGTGGAGGGGAAGGACTTCACGGCCCTGGACTCCACGCCGGTGGAGCGCCCGCTGGAGAAGGTGGGCGAGGTGCTGCGCGGCAAGGCGGGCGTGGGCTGGACGACGGCCACGGCGCTGAGCGTGCTGCCGTACTACTACTTCGAGGAGCTGCTCTGGCGGCGCTTCGGGGACCGCATCCGCGCGAAGGAATTCGACGTGGTGCACCGCTACACGCCCATCAGCCCCACGACGCCCAGCACGCTGGCGGCGCGGTGCGCGGACGCCGGGGTGCCCTTCATCATGGGCCCCATGAACGGCGGCCTGCCGTGGCCCAAGGGCTTCGGGGACGCGCGCGTGCGTGAGCGCGAGTGGCTGAGCTACATCCGGGACGTCTACAAGCTGATGCCCTTCTACAAGTCGACGCGGCAGAACGCGGCGGCGCTGATGATGGGCTCGCGGGCGACGCGGGCGCAGCTGTCGCAGGAGTACCAGGACAAGGTGGTCTACATCCCGGAGAACGCCATCGACGTGCGGCGCTTCGGCGCGTCGAAGGCGGAGCCGCCGAAGCCGGGTGAGCCGCTGCGGGTGGCGTTCGTGGGGCGCTTCGTGCCGTACAAGGGCATGGCGATGCTCATCGACGCGGCGGCGCCGCTGGTGCGCGAGGGCAAGGTGCAGGTGGAGCTCATCGGCGACGGCGCGGAGATGCAGAACCTGCGCGCGCAGGTGGCGAGGGGCGGCCTGGAGAACGGCGTGACGTTCGCGGGCTGGGTGAAGCACCAGGAGCTGCAGGGCCGCCTGTCGAAGAACCACCTCTTCGGCTTCCCGAGCGTGCGCGAGTTCGGCGGCGCGGTGGTGGCGGAGTCGATGGCGCTGGGGCTGGTGCCCATCGTGATGGACTACGGCGGTCCGGGAGAGATCGTCAGTCCGTCCACGGGCTTCGCCATTCCCATGGGCACGCCGCAGGAGATTGTGGAGCGCGTGCGCGGAGTCCTGGAGAAGCTGGTCGCGGATCCGTCCGTGATTGGCCCCATGGGCGAGCGCGCACGGGCGCGCATCCTCAAGCACTTCACGTGGAAGGCGAAGGCGGAGCAGGTGCTGGAGGTGTATCGCTGGGTGTCCGGCGAGCGCGGCCAGCCTGACTTCGGCATGCCGCTGGCGGACTGAGGGCCGCGGGGAGGGGCCCCTCATGCGAGGAGCCCCCTGAACGCCTCCGCGGGGGCCCCGGAGGTTACGGCTGGGCGTCGATGATCTTCTTGTAGGCCGCGCGCGTCTTCATCGCGTTGGCCAGGTCCTGCGCCTGGGGCACATCCGAGACCTTGGACAGCGACTCCTGGGCCTTGGCGTCGTCACCCTTGGCCATGTACGCGACCGCCAGGTTGTAGTGGGCCTTGGCGTCAGCGCCGGACGCCTTCTCCCATGACGTGATGGCGGCATCCCAGTTGCCCGCCTTCGCCGCGTCCGCGCCTTCCTTCAGCCCGCCATCCGAAATGAGCGTGTAGCGCTCCGACAGCTCGTGGCCGAAGAGGGGGAAGTAGTGGTAGCCGACCGCGTCCGCCAGCACGCGCTTGAAGAGCTCACCGCCGTCGCCAGGCAGGAAGTCCGTGCTCTGGAGCGCGCCGGGAATCACTCCCTGCGCCGACCAGTACACCGAGGGGAAGGAGCCGGCGTCCGGCGTGATGCTCAGCCTGGGGCGACCGGGCGTCTTGCCCTCGGCCTCGCTGGCGACGATCTCCGTCTTCACTTCCTTGCCGTCCTTCGTCACCGTGGAGAACGCCAGGGTGATGCTCATCAGGGTGTTGCCACCGCTCGTCTGGGAGCTCTTCGCCTGCATGACGTAGATGGCGGACACCAGGGGCGTCGCCATGTCCTGCGGAATCGCGCTGAAGGTGGCCGTGGGGGAGGGCAGGATCGCGCCGTCCTTGAAGCCGACGTTGAAGTCCGCCTTGGCCCCGGAGCTTGTCGCGTCGGAGAAGGCGTACTTCGGCTGCTGCCCCGTGACGTACGACTCCACGGCGGCCTTCACCGCGGCGTTCAGGGTCGCGGCGTCCATGCCGCTCGAGTTGTCGACATTCGTCGTGTCAACGCTCACCAGTGACAGGCCCGGCGCGCTCGACTTGAGTTCATAGAAGGGAGACTGCTGACGCTTCAGATCCACGGAAGACGCACAGGCAGACGTCAGGAGGACCGCGACGGCAAGCGTGCTCGAACGCAGGAAAGACATAAATGGAAATTCTCCGCACTGGGATGCGCCTTGCTCACGGGCAGTGCCCCGCGGAGCGCGCCGACTCTTTCAGTGATGTTATTTGTAATCAAGCCGGATGGTGACTTTCAGTCATTGCTTGTCAGCACTCTCCGTCCACCAGACTGTGATTGCTGAAGGCCTTTGCCAACGGACCTGGAGGTCCTCTTCGAGGAGCTTCCCGTGGGCGGCGGGGGATAGGGTTCCAGGCATGAGCTCTTCCCTGCTTCGTCGCGTCGTCCGTGGCTTCGCGGTGTACGACCTGTGCGTCACGCTCCCGTTCGCCACACCGTGGACGGCGGAAGCGATGGTGGGCGTCATGCAGTGGGCGCACGAGGGCCTGACGCTGGGCGGTGAGGCCATGCCGGCCTTCACGCCCGTGCACGTGTTCTTCGTCGCCCTCTTCGGCGTGCTCGCCGTCATCTGGGCGCTGGTTCGCGTCCTCCAGCCCACCGCGCTGCATGGCGCCATCGACACGGTGGGCCGGGGACTCGTCTCCGCGTGGATGGTGCTGGCGCTCACGCAGGGGGCATCTCAGGTGCTCGGCGTGTTCCTCGTGATGGAGGCCGCGGGCATGTTCGTGCAGGGCGCGCTCCTGCTCGGTGCGCGGAGTCGTGCGGCGGCTCCCGCGACGGGGACCTGAGCGGAGGCCCTTGCCTCTGCACCTTGGTGCAGGGGTTAGCGTCCTTCGCATGAGCCCTGAACCGTCCCTGCTTCGCCGAGTCGTCTTCGTCAGCGCGCTGTACGACTTCTTCGTCACCATCCCCTTCGCCACGCCGTGGACCGCGGACGCCGTGCTCGCGAGCATCCGGTCCGTGCACCATGCATTGGGCCTGGGTGGTGAGCCGCTCCCCGCGTTCACGTCCACGCACCTGTTCTTCGTGGCCCTGTTCGGCACCATCGTGACGCTGTGGTCCGTCGTGCGGCTCGTTCAGCCCACCGCGTTCAACGGTGCCGTGGACACCGCGGGCCGGGCGCTGTTCTCCACCTGGATGGCGTGGTCGCTCACGCAGGGCGCGACGCGGGTGCTCGTCGTGTTCCTCGTACTGGAGCTGGCGTGGATGTTCGCGCAGGGCGGTGCCATCCTCGGCGCCAGGAGGTGGCGTGGTGGCATCCCCGCGACGGCCCGTTGAAGCAGCTCCTTTGCGCATCGGCGCGCTCGCCCGTGAATCCGGCGTGAAGCTGTCCACGCTGCGCTTCTACGAGCGCCGCAAGTTGCTCCTGCCCATGGACCGCAGCGAGAGCGGCCAGCGCCTCTACGGCCCGGACGCCGCCATCCGCGTGCGCTTCATCCGACGCTCGCAAGAGCTGGGCTTCACGTTGAAGGAGGTCTCCGCCGTGCTCGCCCTCACCGACCGGCGCGGCACTCCCACTCGCGACGTGGCCCGCTTCGCCGAAGCGAAGGTCCAGGCCATCGACGCGCGCATCGACGACCTGCGCCGCATGCGCCGCGCCATCACCACGCTGATGGCCGAAGGCTTCTGCCCTCCGGACACCGTGTGCCCCATCCAGGCGTCGCTCGGCGCACCGAAGCCTCCGGCGAAGCGGAAGCCCCGCGCCTGAGCGTTACCGCCGCTCCGCCTCACGCGTGGTGCGCACCCACTCGCCGCGCTTCTCCGCTCCGGATCCGCGCACCATCAGCCACACCTTCCACACCACGTAGAAGGGCGCCCACGCCAGGTCCAGCAGGCCGCGAGCCCCCACGCCGGACACCCACCAGCCGCGCAGCACGTACAGCGACAGCGACATCAGGCCGAACGACGCCAGCGCGGACGCCGCCACCGCCGTGCCCCCGGACAGCCACACCACGCCGGTCGCCAGCACCGAGCCCGCCACCGTCGCCAGCACCAGCTGGCTCAGGGGCGGCACCAGCACGTCCATGGACAGGTCCAGCAACAGCCCGCTCTTCTGCTTCAGCGCGTCGCTGAGCAGCGGCCACCCGTGCAGCTTGCGCATCTGCGCGCGCCCGCCCTCCCAGCGCTGGCGCTGCGAGCGGCTCTGCTTCTCCGCCGTGACCATCTCGCCCAGCACCTCCGCCTCCCAGGCGTAGTGCACGCGGTGCCCCGCGCGCGCCAGGCGGATGCCGTACTCCAGGTCCTCCACCACGCTGAACGCGTCGTGCGGCACCTGCTTCAGCACCGCGTGCGTGAAGCACATGCCGTTGCCGCGCAGGCCGCAGGACACGCCCATCCGCTCGCGCCCCATGGAGCGCACGCGGTGGAACATCCCCAGCGCGATGGTCATCAGCCGCGTGCGCCACGACGCCGTGGGGTTCATCACGCCGTAGTGCGCCTGCACGCCGTGCGCCCCGTCCTCCAGCCGGCGGGCGAAGGCGTGCAGCAGGTTCGCGGACACCACCGTGTCCGCGTCCACCACCACCACCGCGTCCGCGAAGCCGTCACGCTGGCTGTGCTCGAAGGCGTGCGCCAGCGCGTAGCCCTTGCCGCGCTTCTCCGCGTCCTGGCGCTCCAGCACCGTGGCGCCCGCCTCCCGCGCCTTCTGGGCCGTCGCGTCGGAGCAGTTGTCCGCCACCACGATGATGCGCCGCAGGTGCGCCGGGTAGTCCACCGCGGACAGGTTCGCCACCGTCCGGGCAATGCCCAGCTCCTCGTTGTGCGAGGGGATGATGACGTCGAACTTCCGCGCCGCCGGCGACGGCGGCACCGGCGCCGCCTTGCGCCCCGACAACAGCGTCAGGAGCAGCAGGTAGCCGCAGCCCACCACCACCGGCAGCAGTCCCACGCACAGCGCCACGTCCACCCAGGTCCAGACCGTCACGACAGTGTCACCCCCGCGCTCGCGCCATCTTCAAGGACGGCCGAGCGCACGAACCTTCAGCGCCGCTCCAGCTCCGCCAGCACCGGCAACTTGAGCAGCCGCTCCACTTGCCACTTCTCCAGGACCCGGCGGCGCAGGATGTCCAGCGCCACCGCCGCGAACACCGCCAGCGCCACCCCGCCCACCACGCCCGCGATGGCGATGAGCTTCGGGTTCGGCTTGGACGGCTTCTCCGGGAAGAGCGCCGGCAACAGCACGCTGTAGCGGTGCTTCATGGAGACTTTGGAGATCTCCAGCTCCGTCTGCGCCTGGTCCAACCGGCGCAGCTTCTCCTGGTGCCGCATCACCACCATGCGCATCCGGTCCGTGGCCACCGCCACCTCCGGATCATCCGGCGTGCCCAGCATCGCGCCCGCCATGGGAGCGCCGAAGCCCGCCGCCAGGCTCGTGCCCTCGGTCGTGGAGTCCACGTCCGTGCCGCCCATGCGCAGGTACTCCTGGATGAGCGACTGCTCCTCGGAGCGCAGGGACGTCAGCTGCGGCGAGTCCGCCTGCATCGTCGCCACGCGCTGCTCCAGGTCGACAATCACCGGGTGCTGCGGAGAGAAGACGACGCGCTGCTCCGCCAGCTGCGAGCGCAGCTCCGTGAGGCGGCGGCCGCGGAACTCCTCCACGTCGCGGATGGCGCGGCGCTTGGCCTGCACCAGGAACTTCAGCTGCGCGAGCGCGTGGTCCGTCGCCAGGAGCGCCTGCCGCGCGCTGGCCTGCTTGGGGTCCGCATCCTTCTTCTTGCGGCGCGCATCCGCGGCCCGCACCGCGCGCTCCAGGTCCGCGATGGCCTGCTTGATGTTCGCGGCCTCGTTGGCCACCTGGCCCTGGAGGATGTTCACGGACTCGGAGATGGCGCCCATCTCCGAGTCATGGCGCATGTCCAGGAAGTTCTGCGCCGCGGCCTCCACGATGTTGAAGGCCATCTGCGGGTCGCTCCAGTCCACCCCGATGGTGACCGTGCCGCTGCCGCCCTCCGCCATCACGATGAGGCTGGTCTCCAGCATCGCGATGAGCGCCTCCTCCTTCTCCTCGTCCGTCATGGGAGGCGGAGCCTTCTTCAGGTACTGCTCCTTCATGCGGCTGAGGGGCGACCGCATGTGGTCCCAGTACTCGATGAGCTTCGCGTTCTTCACCACGGACTTGAGGTTGCCGCGGCTGAGCACCATCTCCCACGCGGCGCGCGTGGGTTGATCCGCCTCCACCGGGATGGACCGGCCCGGGTTCACCAGCGAGGAGATGATGAGGTTGCGGTACGTCAGCATCCGCGTCTCGACGTGGTACTTGCGCGGCATCAGCTTCGCCGCCGCCGAACCCAGCCCCGCCATCACCGCGACGATGCACAGCCCCAGGAACCAGTGCCGGAAGATGGCCCTGCGCACGAAGCCCAGCCCGTCGAACATGAAGCCCCAGTCGATGAGGTCCGCCGGCGCGTTCGTTTCCTCGCGCTCGGGGACGTACGGCGGGGGCGGGGCGGAGCGAGGCG
>NZ_RAWP01000181.1:0-10563 GCF_003668935.1 Corallococcus sp. AB032C
TCCCCCACCCAGCCGTCCGCGACCTCCAAGCCGACCACCCCGACGCAGCCGTCCGCCACCTCCAAGCCCACCACGCCCAACCAGCCGTCCTCCCTCTCCAAGCCCAACACGCCCGACCTGCCGTCCTCCGTCTCCAAGCCCAACACGCCGAGCCTTCCGGGCGCCGCGGATGCCTCCCCCTTTGGGAAGGTGGGCGGCAAGATGTCCGACAAGCTGTCGAGCCTGAAGCAGGACGGCTTCGACGCGGCTGGCAGCCTCGGAGGCAAGGCCGCGAAGCTGGGCGAGCTGCTGGAGGGCGCCGCCACCGTGCTGAGCAGCATCGCGCAGCTGGTGCAGGGCATCACGCAGGGCGTGCAGGGTGTCGCTGAGGGCGTGCAGGGCGTCGCGGGCGCGGTGGGTGGCGCCGCGGGCGCGGTGGGTGGCGCCGTGGGCGCGGTGGGTGGCGCCGTGGGCGCGGTGGGCGACGTCGCGACCAGCGTGCTGTCCCTGGCCCAGGGGCCGCAGCAGGACCCGACGGCCGGCATGAGCCAGGTCCCGACCATGGAGTAGTCCGCCGCACTGACGCGGTGATGAAAAAAGGGGTGACGGCGATGAGCCGTCACCCCTTTTTCGTGTCGTCACGGACGTCCAGCCGCCGCGCTACTCGATGGCGGCGACCTTGTCGTCCTTGCCGAACTTCACCCGCACCTTGGACGTCTTCGACTTCCAGTAGGTCCAGGTGCTGGATTGGAACGACGGCGTCTCATGCGCGGGCGGAGGGCCCCACGCCATGCGCACGGCCTCGCGGCTCATGCCGGGCTCCACTTCCGACGCGGAGACCTTCTTGCGGTCATCCACCGACAGCGCCTCCAGCTTCGCTGCCTGGTCCTCCGCCGCGAACGAAGCCTGGAACAGCTTCCAGGTCTCCGAACCCGAGCGCGAGTCGTTCGTGAACTCGAGCTCCGCGCCGGTGTCCACGACCTTGAACTTCACGGAGGAGGAACCCTTGTCCAGCACCTCCACCTTCGCGTTGAACGGGATGATGGGGCCCTTGAGGTAGTTCACCCAGGACACGGTGCCGTCCTCGAAATGGAAGTTCGCGGTCGCGTGGTAGTAGGTCTTCTCCACCACGGGCGCGGGGGCCGGGGCGGCCGCGGGCTCGTCGCCCACCCGCACGACCTTGCCATCCGGGCCGAACTCGACCTCGAACGTGGAGAACTTCGAGCTCCAGTACGTCCAGCGGCTGCTCTGGAGCGAAGGCGTGCGGTGCGGCGGCGGCGGACCGGCCGTCAGCAGCACGGCCTCGCGCGACATGCCCCGGGCCAGCTCACCGGCGCGGACCTGCTTCTGCTCCTCGGGCGTCAGCGCGGCGATGCGCGGGGCCGGGTCCTGCTCGGCGAAGAAGCCGGCGAACAGCACGTTGATGGGCTTGCCCAGGCTCCGGTGCGTCACGAACCGGAACTCGACGCCGGACTCGATGACCTTGCAGCGGACCTCGTCGTTGTCCCGCTCGAGGACCGCGACCTTCGCCCCCACGGGGATGGCCACGCCCTTGCCGCGGTAGTTCACCGCGGAGAGCTGGTTCTTGTTCAAAAGGAAGTGGGCCTGGGCATACAGCACCTCGGCCTGGGCCCCCATCGCCGTCAGCAACCCCAGCGCGAACACGGCGCTGAGAACATTCTTTCGATACACGCGAAAACCCCCTCGGGTCAGGCAACGGCGTGCTTGTAGTGGCGTCGCACGCACGGCCGCAAGGGGGTTCGCACTGCTCCCGCCGGGCCCTACGCCCCCAGCATGCCAATCACTTCCGACGACGGCATGGGGCGCGAGAACATGGGGAAGTCATACTTGAGCGCGTTGCGGTGCTCCTCCGCCGAGGTGGCGGCGGCGCAGTCCGTGAGGGTGATGACGTCGAAGCCGTGCTCGTACGCGGTGCGCATGGTCGACTCGACGCAGCAGTTGGTGAGGAAGCCTCCAATCACCACCGTCTTGATGCCCTTGCTGCGCAGGATGAAGTCCAGGTTGGTGCTGGCGAAGGTGTCCAGGCCGCGCTTGCCTTCCACCACGATGTCGCCCTTCTGCGGCGCCAGCGCGTCGATGATCTGCGCGCCCCAGCTGCCCTTGACGAACGCCTTCCCGTCCACCACGCCCTTCAGGATGCCGTAGGGGTGCCGGGTCAGCTCGCCGTACCCTTCCGCGAAGGTGATGGGCGCGTGCATCACCGTCACGCCCTTCGCCCGGGCGGCCTTCACCACCGCCAGGGTGTTCTCCAGCATCTTCGTTTCGGCCATCACGCCCTTCACGGCCGGGTGCAGGACCCCGCCTTCGGTGGCGAACTCGTTCTGGTACTCAATCAACAACACGGCAGTGGTTGAAGGGTCGAGCGACATGGCGGACTCCGAGGCAAGGGGACCGGACCATTCCGGACGCCCGCCATGTTTGTCATTCATTCCGACAGGCCGTCAAGCCATCCCCCGGCTCAGGCCGCGGCGCGAGCGCCGTCCCAGTCCTCCACTTCGTAGAGGAACTTCGTGCCGCCCTTGAGCTTGCGGTTGGCGGACGTGCTCTGGACGAAGACGACGTACTTCTCCAGGCTCGCGGGCCGGATGCGCACCGTCTCCCCCGGAGGCAGGCCGAGCATCTCCCGCGCGCGCTCGCCGCTGTAGAGGTCGCCGGACTTGCGGTCCATCAGCACCACCTCCTTGCGGCCCTGGATGGTCTCCGTCTTGGTGAACTCGTAGAAGCCGCGGCCCGTCTTGAAGCCCAGGCCGTTCTCCGTCACGAACTCCTTGATGGCGCTGTCCCCCTCCACCTCCAGCACCTGGAAGCGGCCCGGCGGCACCGCGCGCAGGTCCGTCTCACCGAAGAGCGTGGACGCGGTCCGCTTGAGCATCGTGTTGAACATCGCGTTCAGGCCGCGGTTCATGCGGCCCTCGCGGGACACCTCCGCTTCGTATGCCTGGAGTTGCGAGTCCGAGGACTGCTTGTAGCAGACGGCCAGCAGCATGTCGGTGATGTGTGAGAACTGATCCAGGCTCAGGTGGAAGCCGCCCGACTTCTCCGCCAGCTCCTTGTAGAACGACGTCGCGTGACGGCGGTTCAGCGCCTGGACGCCATACACAGGCACGCCCTGCTCCCCCAGCGCAGCCACCTCCTTGCGCCAGTCCAGCTTCTTGGGGTTGTGCTGGGGCGGGTGCGGCACGTCGTCGCCAATGAGCACGAACGCCTTCGTGTAGCCCTCCGTCCAGGACAGGCTCCGGGCCTCATGCAGCACCAATTCGTAGCACTCCGGCGCGTCACCGCCGCCCGTCTGGCCCACCTTCTCCACGAAGCGGGTGATGGCCTTGGCGTCGTCCGTGAGGTCCAACGCCTTGGTCACGTAGGTGGACTTCGCGTCACAGTAGTCGCCGTGCGCGATGATGCCGATGCGGATGCCAGGGATCTCCTTCGTGAGCCGGGCCACGGCGGCCCCCAGCTTCTTCCGCACCTGCGCGAGACACGGATACATGCTGCCCGTGGTGTCAAAGCTGAAGACGACCTCGACGCGGTTATCAATCACAGAACTCGCCATGACGTGTTCCCCCTCGTTCGTTTCTCGCTGCGACAGGAGGAACAGTACTCGCGGGGTCTGACATGGAAGGCGGCTCCGGGGCGTCGGCTTCCGGGCGGCCTCGTACCGCCGTGCGTTGCCAGGAAGGGGCCCTCGTTTCGTAGTGTCCTGGCAGGGCGTGACGCCCGGACACCACCCAGGGGGGACCATGAGGAACATCGGCATCATCGGAGCGGGCCAGGCGGGGCTGCAGCTCGGCTTCGGCCTGCTGGAGAAGGGCTACGCGGTCACCGTCTACTCGGACCGCACGCCCGAGCAGATCTTCAACGCCCGGCTCGCCGCGACCACCTACCTCTTCGGCCGCGCCCACCGGTACGAGCAGGAGCTGGGGCTCGATTTCTGGACGGGTCCGGGGGAGTCCGCCCGGGGCGGGGACCTGGACGTCTGCGCGGCGCCGGGCCAGCGGGCGCTCCGAGTCCAGGGGCGCATCCTGAATCCAGGCAAGTCCCTGGACCTGCGGGCGAAGTACTCCCGTTGGCTCGCGGAGTTCGAGCGGCGCGGCGGCACCGTGGTGGTGCGGGACGTGGACGTGGAATCGCTGGAGGCGCTCGCGCCCGGGCATGACCTGGTGGTCGTGACGACGGGCCGCAACAGCTTCACGCGCCTGTTCGAGCGGGACGCCGAGCGCAGCATCCACACCCAGCCGCAACGGAACCTGGTGGCAATGATTGTCACCGGCATGAAGCCGCTGCACGAGACGCCCTACCCCGCGCTCAAGTTCATCCTGACGGCGGGCCACGGCGAGTACTTCGCCATGCCGTACTTCGACCGCATCCGGGGCCCGCTGAACGGCCTCCTGCTGGAGGCCATCCCCGGCCAGGGATTGGACCGCTTCGGCGGCGTGAGCACCGCGAGGGAGGCGATGGAGCGGATGAAGCAGGTGCTGCGGGACTTCTCACCGTGGGTGGCGGAGCGGCTGGAGGGCGCCAGCATCGTGGACGAGTCCTCCTGGCTCACGGGCGCGTTCACGCCCACGGTGCGCAAGCCGGTGGGGCGGCTGCCCTCGGGACGCACGGTGATGGGGATGGGGGATGTCGTCATGCTCAACGACCCCATCGCGGGCCAGGGGCTCAACAGCGCGTCAAAGCAGGCGCACGCGATGACGCAGGCCATCCTCGCGCACGGCGACCAGCCCTTCACGCCAGACTGGATGGAGCAGACCTTCGAGCACTTCTGGCGGACGGAGGGCCAGTTCATCACCGCGTTCACCAACCTGCTGCTCCAGCCGCCTCCGCCGCACGTGCTGCGCTACCTGGGGGCCGCCTCGGCGATGTCCCCCCTGGCCGACACGTTCTTCGACAACTTCGGAGAGCCGCAGCGCTTCTGGCCTTGGATTGTCAGTCCTGAGGAGACCGAGGCGCGCATCCAGCAGGCGGCCGCCGCATAGAGGCTCATTCCCACCCGGCCGGTCCTTCACTCCCGGCCCGGGTGGCTGAATCCTGTCAGTCCCGAGACGGGGGGACATGACGATTCAATTCGGATTCATCGACCAGGGTGATGGCGCCAACCTCCGGACGCTTCCCGCGGAGATGAAGGGCTCCACCTGCCTGACCCCAGCGCCCCTGCCTCCGGGCACGCGGGTGAGCGTCATCCGGAACCATGCCCAGGCGCCTGGCTGGTCCTACGTCTCCACCGTGGTAGGGGGATACCTGCTGCAAGGCTATGTGCAGGCCTTGCGCATCACGACGCAGCTTCCGGAGCCAGCGGCGACGCTCTATCAGGTTCGTCCAGGGGACCGCCTGGAGCCCATCGCCGCGCGCATCTACCGGCAGGCCATCCAGCCGGGGCGGGACCTGCGCTTCTACGAGAATGTCATTCATCACGTGAACGTGAAGAATGGCCGCAAGGGGGTCCAGCGCATCGACGGTGACGTCCGGCTGGTCGCGGGTGAGCGCATCTGGCTGGTGAGCATCGCCTTCGCCAACCAGCTCCAGGGAATCGTGTCGAGCGGCTCTATCACCCACGAGGCGATTGCAAAGGCACGCCAGGCTGCCCGGCACCTGGAGGACGTCATCACCTCCGTGAGGCAGGCGGACCAGTACTTCGGAGAGGTCACCGGCCAGTACGGCAAGGCCATCCTGGACAACTGGCAGGAGATCTCCGCGATGGTGGTGGGCTTCATCGCCGCGGAGGCGCTGTCCACCTTCCTGGCGGCGACGCCCACGGGCGTAGGGCAGCTCGCTGCGGCGCCCATCCAGCTGGGCCTGGCGGCGTTCGGGGCCCATGGTCTCATCGAGGCCGGAGGAGAGGCCCTGAAGCACGCGCAGCTGTGGCTCACCCAGGCCTGGGAGGCCAACGGCTCACCGGAGAAGCTCAAGGAGGCCAGCAAGTCCTTCCTCCGGATGCTGGTGAGCATCGCGATGGCAGCGCTGGCGCTGATGGGCGTGAAGACCAATGCGGGACGTGGGCTCAAGCTGATGACGCCCGTGAAGATCACCCCGCCCCGCATCTACATGATGGCGACGGCGGGTCCCGGCGGTGCCTACGCGGGCGTCCCCCTGTTCCAGCCGGGCTCCATCACCGCCGCCCCCGCCATCCCCCTTCCCTTCAATCCCTGGGGAGCCGGCACGCCGCTGCTGTCGAAGGCGGTCAAGGAAGGCGGCTCCTCCACGCCAGATCCCGAGCCCACCCTGACCGAGCGCATGCTCAGTGACGCCGAGTTGGAGAAGCTGCTGGAGAAGCTCCCCAACTGGGACAAGCTCAAGGACTTCGTCGGACGCCGCATCCCTCAGAAAGGAACGCCGGAGTTCAATGCGTTCAAGAAAGAGCTTCAGGCCGCAGGCTACCGCCTGGAGAAGTTGAACACGGGCTCCCAGCCCTATCGGCTGAGCCGTCCGCACGGAAAGGCACTGGGCGACGAGTACGGGGCGCTTACGGTGACCGAGGACGGACTGGTGGTGCTCAAGGTCGGCAAGGGCACGCTCCGCCTGAGTGTCTTCACCCGCTACCGGAAGAACTACCTGGACTGGGTGGAGAAGACCCAGGGCCCGGCGGCTCGGGCAGCGGCGGAGGTCCGGCTCTCCGCCGGCCATCCCATGCACCACCTCATCCCCGACGTGGTCGCCCAGAGCCACCCGCTGATTCGCACGGCCATGGAGCGGCTCAAGGGCTATACGATTGACCGGGGGTCGAACGTCCTCGACATGCCTTCTGGGATCAACGTGGAGGGCCAGCTCATCCACTCGGGCAGCCACCCGCGCTACAGCGATTTCGTGCGTGCCCGGCTTGAACTTGGCTGGAAGAGTCTGTCCAGAAAGGGCCCCCCTCCAGTTGGACGCCCAAGGTCATCGAGGACGCGATCCTCAAGGTCGAGAACGAGCTGCGCCAGGCCATCGAATCCGGGAGCCTGAAGGAGCCGGCCATCAAGGTGTTCCAGGAGCAACGCGGCGGTAGTGTGCTCACGGGGAAGAAGCTGGCGTTGCTGGAACTGTCCTCCCGCGAGGAGTCACACACCACATGATGTATGCATTGTCGACGGATGTCTCCCATGCCAAGGAGAATGCGGATATCTACGACGCTCATCTCATCGAGTTCGACGGTTTCGAGGACGTGACGTTCTTCGATCCCGACATCGGATATCAGAGCCAGCAGGGCGCACCCGGGGTCATCGAGTACTATGGCAACCTGGAGTGGATCGCCGGACGCGACCACCTGTGCACCACGTCCATGGGGTGGTTGCTGCTCTCCCGGCGCATGGTGCGCGTGCTCGAAGCAGTGGGCCCGTTCCGCCACCGTCTCATCCCCACGGTCATCTACGCGGAACGCATCAAGCACCTCGTGTACAGCGGATATCCCCGGAGGAGGACTTGGTATCCGGTGACGGACCCTGCGCTGAAGAACGAGGACTTCGTCATCCTCCAGTTGCTGGAGCGGACCGACTGCCTCGACCGGGAGCGCACCCTCGTGAAGGGCGTTCCCTTCCACCAGTGGGACGAGGAGCTTTTGGGCGAGGATGACGCCGAGCCACTCGTGCTCCGCCCGCCACCCGGAGGCTTCCCGCCCGTGTTCTTCGTCCCCGAGCTGGCCTTCTACTGCTACACCGAGGAGGCGCGGCAGGCGTGCGAGCAGGCGGGACTGAAGGGCCTGTGGTGGCGCCCCCAGCCGTGAAGCCCGGGAGCGCCCAGGGCTGGCTTTGGGCACGAGCGCGTCCCCCTTTAGGATGACGTCCCCATGGGGACGCAACATGAGTGGTGAGGGCACGAAGCCCGTCGCGGCGGTGCTGGTGGGGCTGACGAACTTCCGGCTGGGCCGCATCCTGCTGTGGACCACGACGGTTTTCCTGGGGCTGCTGGCGCTCGTGCCGGGCCCTGACAGCGGGACGCTGTGGCGCATGGCCGCCATTCCGGGCGTGCTCGCACTGATTGGAACGGGCACCGCGTGGTGGAAGAACCGCCAGAGCTCCCGGTCCGGCCCCATTCCGTGGCTGATGTTCCGGCTGGTCCTGGGGGCCGTGCTCTTCAGTGCCGCCGCGCTCCTGATGTGGTGGAGGCGACGGCGTGAGCTGAAGGCCGACGCGCCAGTGCCGCCGCCCTCCGCGGAACAGGTGGACCGGTGGGCCACCGCCGAGCTGGACCTCGCGGCCGTGGAGCGCTCGTCATGAGCCACGCGGCATTGAAGCAACCGGACCCGGACGCGGCGCCGCTCGAAGCACCTCCGCGTGAGTCCATGGGAGGCATGGCCCGAGCGGGCTTACGGAGCCTCCTCGCCATGGTGCCCGCGCTGCTGGGCTCTGGCATGGCGGGCGCGCTGAAGGGCTTCTTCCTCTTCGGGTGCTTCGGTCTGGTGCTGGCGGGCGTCTTCGTGCTCGCGCCGCGTTGGACGGGCGCGGCTCCGACGCCCTCCTGGTTGAACTACCTGAGCTTCGTGCTCACACCCCTGCCCCTGGCCGTAGCCGGTGGCTACGTCTGGATGCTCCATTCGGTCAGCTCACGCCTCGCGAGTGAGGTCCGGGCACGAGGGTTGATGGGCTATGCGTACGCCATCCTCAAGCCCGCGACGCGGCAGGTCGCCCGGCGTTTGCGCGGGGCCAGCACGCCCAGCCGCGCGGAGCTCACCCGGGCCATCGAGGAGTCGGTGGCGGAGCGCCTGCGGGAACCCGAGGAGGAGCGCGAATCCGCGGCCTCCCGCGCCGGATGGCTGGAGGGCTTCCTCATGGACCAGTCCCGCCGGGTGCTGGGGCTCATCGCCCTGCGCGCGGTGCTGACATCGCCGGACGTGCCTTCCGCGGTGCGGGAGCTGGAGATGTTGGCCATCGACCGTCTGGAGGGCGTTCTGGAGGAGACACTGGAGGACCTCTTCTTCCTCCAGATGGTGCTCGCGCTCGGCGTGGGCGTCCTCGTCGCCGCATTGCCCACGTTCCTGCTCCTCTTCCTGCCCCGCTGAGCGGAGACCCGTCGGCCTCTGCTAGCCTCCTGCCGTCCCACCAGGGTGGGACAGGAGGCGACGCCGGGATGGACTCACTGGACGCGCGCATGGAGCGGCTGGAAGGCCGGCTCCGACGATGGCAGGGCCTCACCCTCGCGGCCTTCGTGCTGGCGGGGGTGGGACTGGGAAGCGCTGCCCTGCGTGACGAAGCGACGCAGTCGCATTCGGGAGAGCTGGTCGCCTCGCGGCTGGTGCTCAAGGACGCCAGGGGCCGCACGCGGGCCAGCCTGGATGCGAACCGCCATGGCGGCGCGGCGCTGGTGTTGAACGACAGCGAAGGCCGTCCCCGGGCGCTGCTGGGCGTGGGCGAGGACGACTCGCCCCGGCTGCGCTTCTCCACGGCGGAAGGCGAGTCACTGGCGGAGCTGATGGTGTTCTCTGACGAGGCGCCGCGCCTGACGCTGTCCAAGTCCGGAGGCGCGGAGCTGTTCTCCGTGGGACTCCAGGTGGACGGCTCGTCGCGGCTGGAGCTGGCGGACGTAACGGGACGCCCCCGCGCCATCCTGGGCGCGGATGAGGAGGGCTCGCCCGGCCTGCTCCTGGTGGACCGTCGAGGCCAGGCCCGCGTGGAGCTGCGCGTGGGCAGCTCGGACGAGGCCAGCCTCGTGCTGGAAGGCCGCAACGGCCAGGTGTTCCGAGCGCCCGGCGTGCAGTGACGCCGCGTCGTCATTTCCTGGAGCCGTGCGGCGTCATCACCGGGAGGGAGGCCCACCGGTGACGGCGCCCACGGACCGCATCCTGTTGATCCTGGACCTGGATGAGACCCTGGTCCACGCAAGCGAGAAGCCCCTGTCCCGGGAGGTGGACTTCCAGGCCCTGGGCTATTTCGTCCACGTGCGTCCGCACCTGGAGCCCTTCCTGCGGGAGTGCGCCGCCCGCTTCCGGCTCGCCATCTGGTCGGCGGGAGCTGACAAGTACGTGGCGGAGCTCGTGAAGCGGATTGTCCCGCCGGAGCTCGAGCTGGACTTCGTCTGGGGGCGGAGCCGGTGCACGTATGGGTTCGACCGGGGCCGGTATCTGAAGACGCTCGCGGACGTGGACAACGTCCGGTGCATCGAGAAGCGGAACTGGCGGAAGCAGCTCTGTCAGGACTGATTTTCCGCCGCGTCCCTCATCCCCAAGAAAGGAGTGTGATGCCCATGACGAAGCGCGACGAGCCGAACCCCAATCGCCCCACCGACATGGAGCCCACTCCAGACAGCTTGGAACTGGCCATCGCCTCGTTTCACGGCTGTCCGCCCGGCACCTGACCCACGCCGCCACCCGGTAACACCGGGACGAGCATGGACAGAGGCCGGGCTCCCGAGGGGGGACCCGGCCTCAGTCATGTCCGGGTCCTCCCTCGAGGACTCAAACCCATCGGGATGTAGCTCAGTCTGGTCAAGAGCGTGCGCCTCGGGCGCGCAAGGTCGCTGGTTCGAATCTGAGCCATCCCCTCATATGAAGCCGAGCGCTTCTTTGAAGACAGGGTGCTGGTGGAGGAGTTCGGCGAAGCGCTCGACGAGAGGCCGCAATCGCTCCTCCTTCATCATGGGAATGGCCTGGTAATA
>NZ_RAWP01000182.1:0-10456 GCF_003668935.1 Corallococcus sp. AB032C
GGTGGCGGTGTTGTCGGGTGGGGGCAGCGGCCACGAGCCGGCGCACGCGGGCTACGTGGGGACGGGGATGCTGCACGCGGCGGTGGCGGGGGACGTGTTCACGTCACCCAGCTCGGACGCGGTGCTGGCGGCGATCCGGGCGGTGTCGGGGACGGCGGGGGCGCTGCTCATCGTGAAGAACTACACGGGGGACCGGCTCAACTTCGGGCTCGCGGCGGAGCTGGCGCGAGCGGAGGGGATTCCGACGGAAGTGGTGGTGGTGGCGGACGACGTGTCGCTGCGGGAGACGGTGGAGCCCGAGCGGCGCCGGGGCATCGCCGGCGTGGTGCTGGTGCACAAGGTGGCGGGGGCCGCGGCGGCGGCGGGAGCGTCGCTGGCGGAGGTGGCGCGCGAGGCCTCGGAGGCAGCGGCGGCGCTGGGCAGCATGGGAGTGGCGTTGGGGCCGTGCACGGTGCCGGCAGCGGGCCGGCCGGGCTTCACGTTGGGGGAGGGCGAGGTGGAGCTGGGGCTGGGCATCCACGGCGAGCAGGGCGTGCGCCGGGTGGCGTTGCAGCCCGCGGACGCGCTGGCGGACACGATGTTGTCGACCATCGTGGAGGACCGGAAGGTGGGCCGGGGCGACCGGGTGGCGTTGATGGTGAATGGGCTGGGAGGGACGCCGCCCATGGAGCTGGCCATCGTGACGCGCCGGGCGCTGGCGTTCCTGGCGGAGCGAGGCGTGACGGTGGAGCGCGCGTGGCAGGGCACGTTCCTGTCGGCCTTGGAGATGCCGGGGTGTTCGCTGACGTTGCTGAAGGTAGATGACGCGCGACTCGCGCGGTTGGACGCGCCGACGGAGGCGCCAGCGTGGCCGGGTCGTGGGCAGGTGGTGACGCGGCGCCAGGTGGTGCCCACGCGCGCCGCGCTGCCGACGGTGAAGGGGCATCCGAAGCCGCAGCCGATGATGCCGCGGGTGCGCGCGGCGGCGCTGGCGGTGGCGGACGCCTGGGACGCGGCCGAGGCTCGGCTGACGGAGCTGGACAGCAAGGCGGGGGATGGAGATCTGGGTTTGAGCCTGGCGCGTGGCGCGGCGGCGATTCGCGCGTTGCCGGAGGAGGCTTGGGCCACGCCGTCCGGTGCGTTGACGGAGCTGGGACAGGCGTTGCGCCGGAACATCGGCGGCAGCTCCGGGCCGTTCTACGCGACGGCGCTGCTGCGGGCGGCGCGCTTCCTGGCGAGCAAGCCGGCGGACGCGGCGGCCTGGGCGAAGGCGTTCGAAGTGGGTGTGGAAGCGGTGTCGGAGCTGGGCGGGGCGAAGCCGGGAGACCGGACGATGGTGGATGCGCTGCATCCGGCGGCGGTGACGCTCGTGCGCGCGGTCCGGGAGGGGAAGACGCTGGGGGAGGCGTGGGTGGAGGCGACGCGCGCGGCGGAGCAGGGCGCGGAGGCGACGTCGAGCATGTCGCCGCGATTGGGCCGGGCCAGCTACCTGGGGGAGCGCGCGAAGGGGGTTCCGGACGCGGGGGCCGTGGCGGTCGTCATCTGGATGAAGGCGCTGGGTGAGCGCGCGGGGTGACGCGGATCAGGCTTCGTTGTCGGGCAGGAGCGTGAGGAGGAGTGCGTCGTCAGGGCCAAGTGGGCGCCAGCCGGGTGGCGGCGGGTTGGCGCGCAGGGACGCCATGAGCTGATCCGCACGCTGCTGGTGGGACTCTGGCGTGTAACCACTCCAACGGCCGAGCGCCTTGGCGACCGCGAACCGCGAAGCGTCATCCATCACGGCTGGCCAGCCGTGGGGAAGGCTTTGCGAAAGCATGCGCACGAGTACGCCGCGTACGAATCGCGTAACCTGGTTGCGACGCTCTGCCTCGGTGAACAGCCCGCTCAGGATCTGGGCTCCTGCGATGTCGCCCTTCCCCAAATCCTCTGCCAGTTCCACCAGCGAAGCAGTGGGGCGCGCATCGGCGAAGTCCGTGAGCGAGGTGTGACCGCGTTTGAGGACCCGCTCATACATGCGAACCTTCCAGTTTCCCTGCCACGAGCGTCCGTCGGTCATTGTCGTCTCGTAGGTATGAAGCTCAAAGGCGCTGGACGGACATTGTGCTGAGCGATCAGGCTTCCTTGTCCGGCAGGAGCATGAGGAGCAGTTCGTCGTCGGGGCCGAGGGGGCGCCAGCCGGGGGGAGGTGGCGTGGCTCTGAACGACGCCATCACCTGATCCGCGCGCTCCTGATACGCATCAGGAATGTAGGCAGACCATGACCCGAGCGCCTTGCCGATCTGGAAGCGAGAAGTGTCATCGACGACGGACGGCCAGCCGTTGGGGAGACTCTGCGACAACATGCGTACCAAGACGTCCCGGACGAAACGCGTGACCCGCTTGTGCTGTTCTGACTCAGCAAGCAAGCCGCTCAGCAACTGCACGCCAGCGACATCGTCCTTGCCCAGTTCATCCGCCAGCTCAGCCAGTGGTACGGCAGGACGTGCATCGGCGAATGCGGTGAGGGAGTCATAACCACGTTCACGGACTCTCTCGTAGAGGCGGGCCTTCCAATTGCCCTGCCAGGCACGCCCATCAGTCATCGTTTCCTCCCAGAGATGAACCGCATTGGAATGCGATAGAGCCTCATGTTCTCCGCGACGGTGTTCAGGATTTCATTTCGTGTCAATGGGCGGCCCGTTGCTCTCTCGGAATTCTTCAAGAGGCGCATGATCAGCTGGTTCCATTCCCCGGTCCAGGTACGACCCAACTTCCAGTCGCCGCCGCCGTGAATCGCCTCGTGGTGTGACTGCTCCAGCCGGACGCAGAACTGGTCGATGCTCATCTCGCCCGTGAACCCGCGCTTCTCGAACCACTCGCGATGCTCCTGCGGCATGACGTGGTGCTTCGGTGCGCTGGACATCCCGGCTCCGGCCCTGCCGGTCTCGTGCATGGCGCGAACTTCGGGGCTGTCTCCCAGCGCCTCGCGCACACCGTTGGGCAGGTCCTGCTTCGCCTGCGCCATCAGCACCTGACCCGCGTGGATGCGGACCGCCGCGCTGACGACGGGCGCGGAGATGACTCCCGCCTGCACCAGCCTGCGCATCCGCTCGACCCACTCGGCGGTGACGACGATGCGCGAGCCCAGCATCACGCCTCCCGAGCCCATCACGAGCCCGACACCGAGCGTGACGGGAGCGGCGGGGGGCGGCCTTGGCAGCGTCGCCTTCAGGGCTGAAACCAGCGTGAGCATTTCAAGGAACTGGGCCGCCGCGACGACCCTCCCGCCGCGCTCCATCGCTCCGCGCGCACCTTCCTGGATGGACTGAAACTCCCGGGTGAGCTGCCCCATCAGTTCAGGCATCGCGGTCGCAGTGGCCTGCACCTTGTCGGGGTCCATTGACGCGAGCGCCGTCATGGCTGGCTCGATCCGCTTCCGCACACGGTCCAGGTCCACGAACAGCCGCTCAGCTCCGTAGAAGGGGCACTCCTGCTGGATGACCTCCGCGAGCCGCAAGAAGTCGAGCCATGTGGCCAGAAGCATCGCGCCGGAGATGACGGCCTCGAGTCGTGGACCTGTCAGACGGAGGATTCCCGCTCGCATGTCCGAGTCCTCGATCGTCTCCGATGCGTTCGCGAGCGAAATGGCTCTCGCGGTCGCGCCCCGCAGCCATGGCACCTGGATGGAGCCGTAGTCGGTGTACCGGGTGAAGACGCCGTCAAAGCCTCCCAGACCCTTCGTGTTCTCCGCGAGCCTGGGGAGCGCCCTGGCGACCCCATCCACCGTGTCCTGCACTTCCCCAAGGGCTTCGATGACTGCCTGATGGGTGAGCGGATCGAACGAATCCCCACCTGCTCGGGTCCGGGGGGCAGGGGAGCGCCGACGCTCCGGCGAGTCCGTTGGTGCGAAGGCCGCCCTCTGGCGAAGCACACGCGAACCGCTACGGCGCTCAGGCGCCTCCACGCCCGCGCATCCTGAGACAATCAACACCGCGCACAACGACAAAACCCAATCGCGCATGGGCCCTCCCTGTGTCGAGGCCTATCCGGGAAGCCGTACAGGCGACACGCGGCGCGCGGGACGCCGGGCCGGGAGCACGTCGATGAGCGACTGTGCTTCCTCCCAGCCCACGCCAGGCAGGATGACGTGCGAACCCGCCACGTCGATGCGCACGTGCCCGATGCCGTAGCCGCGCTCCAGCGGCCCCTGCCTCGCGCGCACGGACTGGATGCGAGAGCGCTGCACCACCGTCGTGCGCCTGCGCCAGAAGCCCTGGCGCACCACCACCAGGGCTTCCGTGAGGAGCCATCCCTGGAAGCGCCAGTCGAACCAGGCTCCCAGCAACTGCGCGGGCAGCAGCAGCCAGGCCACCGCGCCCCAGGCTCCCCAGAACCAGGTCGCTGGCGCCGCCACCAGCACGCTCAGGCCCACCGCGCGGACGCGTGCCCGCTGGAGTGCCTTGGGATGCGCTCGCTGGAATGGCATCGCATCAGGCAGCTCAGGCACGAACTCCCGCAGCAACTCCGGCATGCGCGCCGTGGGCACCACTGGCACCAGCAGCTCCGCGCGGTCGGCGGCCTCCTTGCCCGTGCGAACGCCCGCTGTCTCCACCTCCACCGAGCCGAAGCCCAGCGTGCGGCGCAGGAACGGTTCATCCAGCACCACCTGCTGGATTCGCGCACGCCGCACCGTCACCTGCCGGCGGGTGATCAGCCCTCCCACCGCTCGCAGGTGCGTGCCCGTGTCGACCAGCCGGAAGCCATGGAACTGCAACACCGCTCGCGCGCCACTCACCAGCCACAGGCCGAACAACCCCGCGAGCGCCGCCACCGTCGCGGCCAGCCAGCCCATGCCCGGCGCCGCCACCGCGTCCCAGTGCGCCTCCATCCATGGCAGCAGCAGCTTGTGGAAGGTCTCGGTGATTTCGTGCAACGCGCCCATCACCACCGCGATGACGCCCAAGCCCAGCGCGGTCGCGCCGTAGAGCAGCAGGCCACCCAGATGGGCTTCGGAGAGGACGCGTTCCTCCGGCGCGGCTTCGCCGGGCAGGAGCACCGTTGCAGTGCCTTCGCCTCGCACGGTCTGGAGTGCTTGGATCAACGCCTGTGCATCCTCTGGCGCCAGTCCTCGCAGATGGCCGTCCGCCTTGCCTCCGGAGGCCGTCTCCACCTTCACCTCCACCAGCCCGAGCAGCTTCGACACGAAGGGCTGCAAGACCTCCGTGTTCTGCACCCGCGCGGCTTCGATGAACCGTGAGGTGCGCGTGAAGACGCCGGACCGGATCTCCAGCTGGGCGTCCACCACGCGGTAGCTCGTCGTGGCCACTTCATAGAGCATGGCGGCGAGCAGCAGCACGGCCATGCTCAGCACGATCACCCAGAGGACCACCGGCAGGCCGCGCTCACCCGCGAAGTACGTGGGCAGCAACGCGCCCAGGAGCATGCGGCCAATCGTCCCCGACAGGGGCACCAACGCCGCGAGCGGCGCCTTCGCGCTCAGCCGCTTCCAGGACACCTCCTCCGGCGGGGCCAGCGCCACCGGCTCAGACGACATCGTCGGCCTCGCGCCGCACCAACCGCTCGCGCAGGGCGTCCGCGGTCTCCCGCGTCAATCCGGGAATCTCTCCGTCCGCGCCACTGCCCGCGGCCGTGTAGATCTGCAGGCGCGCGAGCCCCAGTGACCGCTCGATGGGGCCCTGGTGCACGTCCACGTGCTGGATGCGCCCCGCCGGGATGGACACCACTTCGTGCAGGAGTACTCCGTGGGAGATGACCAGGTCGTGCTCACGCAGCGCCCAGCCCCAGCGCTCGTGCGCGCGTTGCGGATACCACGACGTCAACACGCTCAATCCCAGCACCACCGCGCACGGCAGCAGGAACGGCCAGTGCTCGTTGCCTGCGAAGCTCAACCCCAGAGCCACGGCGAACGCGATTCCACCGTAGATGCCCATGCGCAGGAGCGCCCGGATGCGGAACAACGTGAGCGCTCCACGAGGAAGGCGTTCCAGCGTCGGCAGAGGGGCGGTCATGGGGAGCCTCCGAGGGGACCGCGAATCTACTCCATCAAGCCTGTAAAGCTGAACAGGGCTTCATGTTACGGCGCCTGACGCAGGCCGAACGCGGCGCGGTGCGGGTCCTCACACGGCGCGACGCGTGTTCCATCGGGCATGACGTGCGTGCCGTTGGCCACGAGCCCTCCACCCTCGATGACCGCGGCGAGGGCGCGGTCCAGGTCGTCGACAGCGAAATAGAAGAGCCAGTGCGGATGGATGTGCGGGAGGCGCGCGGTGCTACAGGCCGCCCCCACGCTGCGCCCATCCTCATGCCAGGTGAACTGTTGATACGTCCCGACCTCGGGGGACAGCTGGAGTGCTTCCGTCGGCCGCCAGCCGAACAGGCCGCTGTAGAGGCCCAGGGCGCGGGCATGGTCGGCCGTGTGCAGTTCGTGCCACGCCAATTCCGCGTGCGTGTTCCGCCCGGCCCGGGAGGTCAGTGCGACCACCGCGCCCAGCGGATCCCGCAGCACGGTGGAGGCGATGCCTTCCGTGGACCGCCTCGGAGGCCCGAGCCGCTCCGCGCCGAGCGCGACGAAGCGCTCCACGAAGGACTCCAGGTCGGAAACGTGGATGTGTCCCAGCCAGTGACTCGGAGCACCACGGGCGGCGGCGGCTTCGGGCAGCAGGGAGACTTCCCACGCGACGTCCATTCCCAGGACGTCCAGGTAGAAGCGCCGCGCCTCGCCGGGCCTGGGAGAGCGCAACTCGTACCAGCAGAAGCCGTTCTTCATCGGGCTTCTCGTAGTGGACGGGCCCGGAGGAAGTAAAGCCGTGCTCAGCTGGGGGCGCTGGCGGAGTCCTGGGAGAGCACCTCACGGAGCTCATCGATGCTGACGGAGAGGAGCACGGTGTCACTCACCGAATGCACCAGTCGCGTCGGCACGTAGATGCGCCCCGCGTGGAAGTAGTTCCAGTAGACGCCGAACTGCTCGGAAGCTTCCGAAGTCAACTTCACCTGGATGGTGTCGATCTTCCAGGTCTCGCTGTCGATGGACAAGGTCTCCACGTTCCCGAGCGCCTGACCTCCGGCCGTGACGACCATACGGCCCTGGGTGACGCTTTCCGCGAATTGCATGGGGGTTGTTCCTCCGTTCGCTCACAAAGGTGGGGATGCCGCGAGTGAAGTGCCGTCATCCATCCGCACGGGTGACGGACGGGGCTCCGCATGCCTGCACAGCGAAGCAGGCGTGAGCCGGATGAGCTTCATCTCCTGTCAGGGGTGGCCCGAATCCTATCCGGCGAGCTCCGACCCGTTCGGGTCCGCCTGGAACGGGCGGGCGTCCCAGGGCAGCATCAGGCGGAAGGTCGTTCCGCTGCCGGCGTCGCTCGTCAGCTCGACCCTTCCACCGTGCGCCTGGGCGCACCCCCACACCAGCGTCAGTCCCAGTCCCCAGCCCTTCGACGGCCCCGTCTTCGCGGAGCGGGTCCGGATGAAGGGCTTGAAGATGGCCTCCTGGTCGGCACGCGCGATCGCCGGCCCCTGGTTGTGCACGGAGGCTTGCGCTTGCGCGCCGGTCGCCGTGACGGTGAAGGTGATGCGGCTGTCGGCCGCTCCGTACTTGAGGGCGTTGGTGCCCAGGTTCCACAAGGCGCGGCGCAGCTCTTCGGCGCTCCAGATGCCCCGGACGTGCTCCTCCGCCTCGAGCACGAAGCGCCCTCCATGGAGCATCGTCAGCTCCTCGACGACGTCGTGGGCGATGCTTCCCAGGTCACACGTGTCGAGCCGGAGCGGCAGCCGTTGGCCCGCTTGGATGCGATTGGCGTCGAGCAGGTCCCGTACCATCTGGTCCGCCCGTTCGATGTTCCGGTCGATCCGCAGCGCCAGGTCGCGTCGCGCCTCCAGCTTCTCCGGATCCCGGAGGAGCGCGTGCGCCCCCATCTTCGCCGTCGACAAGGGGCCACGGAGATCATGGGCCAGGATGGTGACGAACTGCTCGCGGAGGCCGCGCTCGGTCTCGAGCGCTTCGACCTTCTCCTGGAGGTTCGTGTACAGCCGGGCGTTCTCCAGGTGGACGCTCAGGTGCTGGCCCAGCGTCTGGAGCCGCTGCTTCTCCCGGCCGGTGAACTCACGGGTGTTGGTCAGCCCGACGTAGAGCACGCCCGTCAGGGCCCGGTGGGCGGGCAGCCGGACCCCGAGCACGGAGTGGATCCCTCCCTGGCGGAGCGACTCGCTCACCTCGAGCGTCGTGGTCGTGGCGTCCCGGAGGGAGTAGGTCTCCTCGCCCGCCTCCACGATGCTCCCGGGAAAGGACTTGGGGTCCAGGGAGGTCGCGTAGTGTTCCAGTTGCTCGTTGCCGGCTCCCGCGGAGGCCGCGGTGACCAGGCGCTCGTCCTCTGACGCGTACAGCAACAAGGCGCAGCTCTGGGCGCCCATGGCCTCCAGGATGATTTCGAGCAGCTCCTTCAATTGGCTCCGGCTGCTCGGTTCGTCCAGCCTGAGGGCCTCGCCGGCCACTTTCTGGAGGAGCCGCAGGTAGCGCTTCTCTGTCTGTTCTTCCTCCAGCAGGTGTTTGCCGAAGAGGTCCGCGACGGACTCCATGGCGACGTGCAGCTCGGTGTAGAGCCGCTCGACGTCATGCCCGTCGGGCTGCTCGCCGGGAGGCGTGGTGGCCCAGGTCTGGGTGATGCACCGTCCCAGGATGGCGAACTCCTCGACGACCTCCGCCACATGGAAGCCCTGGCGAAGCCGTGCGGACACATGGCTTTCGACGTGCTGCCGCTGCTGGTTGTCGCCATCACCGCCCGCTGCCCGCGCTTCCATGAGGGACGCGAGATAGATGGGCATGACGTTCCTGAACTCGGGCTGTTCCAGGCCACGGGCTGATGCGGCCCGGGTCGCCTCGTCCATCCAACACTGCATGATCTCCGAGTGATGGCTGCGGATGGCCTCCGCGATGCTCGCCATGGTCCTTCCCCTGTCATCGAATCCCTTGAGGCCGCACAACAAGGTGGTCGTCGTGGGCCCCTGATGCAACAGAAGGACCGATTGGGGAGGGTGCCTACCCCCGGGCAGCAGTCAGGCGTGAGGGCGGCCTGGCTGCCTAGACGTCGATGCCGTCCCGGCGCAGCTCATCCACCTGGGCGAGCTGCGCCAGCGTCCCCGGCGGCGGCGTGTACCAGCCGGGATCGCCATCCCCCTCCAGCCGGTCGCGCACCTTGAGGATCGTGAACATTCCTCCCATGGTGATCTCGTCGTAGGGCCCCTTGCCGCCGACCATGGCGATGGAGTTCGCGGGCATGGGCATGTGGTGCATGCCCGCCATGTCCCCCATGCCCGTCTGTCCCATCGTCATGTAGCCGGGCAGCAACGGGCGTACCTTCGCGTCCAGGTCTCCGGGCTTCACGCCGACCATGTTCGGCAGGTCGTGGCCCATCTGGTTCATCACGTGGTGGGTCATGTGGCAGTGCATGGCCCAGTCACCGGGTTCGTCCGCCACGAACTCGATGGTGCGGGTGCTGCCCGTGGGCACCAGCACCGTCGTCTCCGGCCACTGCGCGCTCTCCGGGATGCGGCCTCCGTCCGTGTCCGTGATGCGGAACTGGTAGCCGTGCAGGTGGATGGGGTGGTGGTCCATCGCGCTCAGGTTGCCGAAGCGGATCCGCACCCGCTCGCCCTTGCGCACCACCAGCGGATCCGTGCCGGGGAACGCCTTCGCGTTCATCGTCAGGATGTTGAAGTCCGTCATCTCGTTGGGGTCCGGACGCCGCGTGCCCGGGTCGATGCGCCACTCGTGCAGCATGATGGCGAAGTCGCGGTCCACTCGCGGCCCCACCGGCTTGCGCGGGTGGATGATGAACAGGCCCACCATGCCGAGCGCCATCTGCGTCATCTCGTCGTGGTGCGAGTGATACATGCACGTCCCCGACTGACGTACCTTGAACTCGTACCGGTATGTCTCTCCCGGCGCGATGGCCTTCTGGTTCAGCCCGCCCACGCCGTCCATGCCGCTGGGGGTGAGGACGCCGTGCCAGTGCACCGTGGTGGACGCGGGCAGCCGGTTCGTGACGTAGAAGCGCACGCGGTCGCCCTCCACCACCTCGATGGTGGGCCCGTGCACGTGGCCGTTGTAGCCCCAGCACGTGGCCTTGAGGCCGGGCGCGAACTCGTGCTCCACCTCCTGGGCCACCAGGTGGAACACCTTCACGCCGCCCACGTTCTTCCACGGCAGCTTCGCGCCGTTGGGCACGACGACGGGACGGTAGCCATGGCCCGCCGTGGACGCCTCGCGCGGGGCTTTCGCGGCGGGCACGCTGGATTGCGCCTGGGCGGCGCGGCCGTGCATCAACAGGGCGCCCGTCGCCAGCGTCGCGCCCGTGCGCGCGAGCAGCCCGCGGCGCGTGAGTGAGGGAGCTTCGGGCTTCGTGTCCTCGGAGGGGCCCTGGGTTTCGTCAGTGGGCTTCATGGTGCTCATGGGTGGGCTCGGGAGAAGGAGGGGGAGTGGGGG
>NZ_RAWP01000183.1:0-9888 GCF_003668935.1 Corallococcus sp. AB032C
GCCATGCCGCGCATGAGCGATGAACGACTCCGCCCGTTGGTGGAGCGATTCGGGCAACTCGTCCGCGAGCACGCTGTCTTCCGAGAGGCCTTCGGACTTATCTGATTCAGATGAGGGGATGCTTCAGAGGAACACTCCCTCCGGGCGATGACGTGAAGCGGCACCCCGCGTATGCAGATGGGACAGCCAGCGCCGTCCAGAAGGGCCTGCCAAAGCTGGGGGGCGTTCCACTTGCTCATGGGCTCCGTCTCGCTCTCTACCCCGGGCACACGCCGCTCAGCGCGTCCGCGGCACCCACGCGCCATGAAACCCGGCGGGCACCCGGCGCGGCAGGTGAACGGTCGCGACGGGCTCCGCGTCGATCTCGCGTGCGTCGAGAATCACGAGGTCGCTGGAGTCCGTCGCCGCACGATAGACCATCACCATCAGCCAGCCGTCGTCCTCGTTGACGCCTCCCGGGCACGGCACGAACACCGGCTCGCTGTTCTGGTCGCCGGGCGGCAGCGCGTAGCGCTTCGTCGCGCCGCGCTCGTGATCGAAGCGGACCACGCCGCGCATTTCGACGGGGGTCGGCTGCTCGGTCGCATACAGGTAACGGTAGGGTCGCCCCGTCCGGCTCTCGTTGATGCGCGGCAGCTCGATCCCGCCGTCGCTGCGCGGCCCTTCGTCGACCCGGCCGCTCGCCGTATCGATCACATAGCGCCACAGCACGCCGACGGGGTTGTCGGCGAACCTGCCCGTGCTCCCGTCGAGCCGCAAGAACCACGGATAGCGGACCGCATCGAGCACGACGCATGCTTCGTCGCGGTCATACGCGTTGACGACGTGCTGGATGAAGCAAGGCGCGATGCCGAACCAGCGCACGTCGCCGCCGTACCGTGGGATCACGCCGATGCGCGCCTGCCGGTCATCGTGCCAGCGCAGCGGCATCCGGTGGCCCTGCTTCAGCAGCGAGAAGTCGTACCCGACGTTCAGGTCGAGCAGCAGGCTGCGGGTCGCGGTGATCGCGAGGTCGTGCATCATCGATGGCGCCGGCACGTCGACAACGACGTCGGCGCGCTGCACACCCTGCGCGTCCGCGACACCGTAGCGCAGCCACGGCGCGCGCCAGTCCGCGCGAAACGCGATGAGCTCGCCCGTCAGCGGATCGACCTTCGGATGCGCGGTCATTCCGCCAGCAACCCCGGCGTGCCGTCGGGGCGCGCCGAGCGAATCGAGCTCGGCCGTGATCGCGAACGGCGCCGCACCCTCCGCCAGCGCCAGCAATTCGCCCGCATGCAGCAACACGTTCACGTTCGGATTGGTGTCGGGCAGGTGCGGCGCCTGAGCGGGCGAGTGCACGTCGGCCCAGCGGCGCGTGCGCGCCCAGCGGTTCCGGTAGCTGGCCGCGCGGCCATCCTCGAACGCGATCGCGTGCAGCATCGCTGCTTCCGGCCACCACGACAGCACGTCGTTGCCCTCGAAGCGGCCGCGCAGTGGGTTCGGACCGTTGCGCAGCAGTGTTCCGTCGAGCTCGCGCGGGATGACTCCGGTGACGGACAGGTCGACGAGGTCGACCTCGTCGGCGACCGGAGCAACCGCGCCGCGGTTCAGATCGAATGCAGTCATGATGTCATTTCTACCCGGGTATAAATGCCACGTCAATATTGCCCGGGTAAAACAGGGCCCCACAAACGGGGCAGCGGCGAGGCCGGAGCGCACGCCGCAGCTGGATGGGGCCGGGCTGCTCAAGCAGGAGCTTCGCGCTAGACGTGTTCGCCTGCGTACGGGGTACGGCGGAGCTGCAAGGGTGAAACTTCAATTTTGTCTCTTGATTGGAACTGGAGGTTTTTCTGTTTTCCAGTTAGTTCCCGGTAGAGATGAACATCGCCAGTCATTCTCCCCGTGAGCGGCAGGAGCCGTCCGCGTCGGTCCATGCGACGGAGCCCGAATCCGTCGACGCGATCCTCCGACGCGACCCGTTGGGCGCATACGCAGACATGGACGAGGGCACTCGTGCCCGCTACCAAGCCACCTGTCAGGAGTTGGCTTCCGGGTCGAGACAGCACCTGCGTTCGTCGCCCGCGCCGCCGTAGCGTGGAGCGCGGAGAGGGGCGGCAACGATTCGCGTGATCGTCACGTTGGAGATGCGTTGCTCTCTCGTGGCAGGCCGGAGTTCGAGGTCCATCTGGGGTGTGCGGTGCCCGCGCGTACCCGCCTGTCCAGGGTCTTGGTTCGTCACGCGGCACCCATCTATGTCGCGGTTGTGTGTCTTTTGACCCTGCTGATGCTGCTGGGGCTGGAGCGCGCGCTGGCCGCGTCCGGGCTCGACGCCGCGGACCGATGGACCCTGGTCGTCCTTCTCCTGCTGCCGTGCCTGGAGCTCTTGCAGGGGGGGCGTCGACGCTGTCTTCACGCGGTGTTTCAAGGAGCCGCCACCGATGCCCAGGATGGACCCGGAGCGGGTCTTGTCCAAGGAGACCCGGACGCTGTTCGTCACGCCCCTGCTGGTGGCGAGCCTGGACGACATCGAAACCCAGCTCCGGAGGCTGGAGCGCAACTTCCAGGGCAATGTCTCCCCGGAGCTCTTCTTCGCGTTGCTGACAGACTTCCCTGACGCCAGCCAGAAGGAGATCCCCGAGGAGGCGGCAATGCTGCTCCGCCTGGAGGACGGGATCCGGTTGCTCAACGCGCGGCACTGCCCCCAGGAAGCGCCGCGCTTCTTCCTGCTGCATCGCGAACGGCGGTGGAATCCCGTGGCGCGCTGTTGGATGGGGTGGGAGCGCAAGCGGGGCAAGCTGGAGGAGCTCAACCGGCTGGTGCTCGGGGCGGACGACACGAGCTACGTGGGGCCCGTACCGGGCGTCATTCGGACCGTCCGGTATGTCATTACCCTGGATGCCGACACGCACCTGCTCCCAGGCTCCGCGGCGCGATTGGTCGCCGTCCTCCACCATCCCCTGAACCAGGCCCGGTTCGACGGTGACAGCCAGCGCGTGTCCTGGATTGGACGACGCATTCCCAGGCGAACCAGAAGGTCCGCGCCATCTCGTCCATGATGCTTCCGGAGTTCTGGCGCGCCGCACTGCTGGCGCTGGTCATCGCGGGGGCGCTCGCCGGCATGAACCCGGGGTCGCTGCCCTGGGCGTCGCCCATGCTCGTCGCCTGGGTTCCCCTGCTCGTCTTCGCGCGGAAGGACCGGGCGGCCCCGCCTCCAGAGGAAGGCCAGGGGGCTTTCGCGGAGTTGGCGCGGCGCTGCTGGACGCTCTATGCGCGGGCGTGCGACAGCCGCGATGCGGACGCGAAGCCCACCGCCGTGGATGCGGCACTGGGGCTCGTGGCTCCCTTGTGCGCGCACCACCTGGGCTGTCTGGAGTCAGCGGCCCTGGTGTCGAGGCTCGACGAGGCGCTTGGCGCGGTCGAGCGGCTCAGGGGCCATCCCCTCACCGGAGGCGGGCTCCGAGGACTGTCCACCTCGGAGAGCGGCATGCTGGCCGCCGCGCTCATTGTCCTCGAGAGCGCCCTGGAGCGCATGCGCCGCGCGGGCGTGGCCTCCGCTTCCATCGAGGCATGTGAGGCCCGCGCGCGGGCGCTGCGTGAGGGCATGGACTTCGCATTCCTTCACGACGCGTCGAGCGGCCTTCTCCACGAGGGCCATGACGTGGGGTCGGGGACGCCAGCCCCGCGGCTCCAGGCGGCCTTCGACGACGCGGGACTCCTGGCGAGCTTCGTCGCCATCGCGGAAGGGCAGTTGCCCCTCCGCCATTGGCAACGGCTCCTGGAGTCGCACCTGGAGACGCGGGGGGCTGGGACGCCGGATGCCCATGCGGCGGTCGAGCAGCTGTCCCCGTCCGTGTTCCTCTGGTTTCCTCCCGCCACGCTCCTGGAGGACGCGGCGCGCCCCGCGGTGGAGACCGCGTCCCGGCCCGAGGCCTCCCTGCACCTCCAGGCACTCGCGCTCCGGTTCAAGCCGGGCAGTCCCGTTGACGGTCTCCAGGCGCTGCTGGAGGCGGAGCCCCTTGCGTCCCCCCGGTCGCTGGGACTGACCCTGCTGGCCCTGACCAACCTGGCGTGTGACGACATCCTGATCCAACACTTCCACCGGCACTGGCGGATCGCGTGGATCGACGTCCTTGTCTATGAGACGAAGGAAGCACCATGACAGTCATTGGCACGGCGCGGACGCAATCGAACGACAACGTCCAGGAGGGGCGGTTGGCTTCGCTCCGGAACATCCTGCCGGTGCTCCGCATGGTGTGGGAGTCGGGCCCGAGGACGGTGGTTGCCCACCTTGTGCTCCGGACGCTGGCGGCGTTGATCCCCCTGGCGGTCCTCGTCGTCGCCCGGTGGATCGTCGATGGCGTTGTGGCCAACGCCAGCGCGGGGCTCGGGATGACGGGCCGGCTCTGGGGATTTGTCGCGCTGGAGTTCGGGCTGGCGGTCCTGGGCGCCGTCCTCTCCAGGGGGATCGACTACGTAGGCGTGGTGCTGCGTGAGAACTACGTGCGGCACGTGAGCTTGCGGTTGATGGCGCAGGCTTCGCGGCTGGACCTCGCGACCTACGAGGACCCGGCGTTCCATGACCGCCTGGAGCGGGCCCGGGCCCAGGCCACGGACCGGCTGGTGATGGTCGGCGCGATCTCCCGCTTCCTGCAGCTGGGGCTGACGACCTTGAGCCTGTGCGTGGGCATCATGGTCTTCTCCCCGTGGATCCTGCTGAACATCGTGGTCTGCCTCGTGCCCGCGGCACTGGGCGAGGCGTACTTCGGGGCGCGGGTCTATGCGCTGAACTTCCGGCACACGCCCAAGCGGCGTGAGCTCGACTACCTGCGACAGCTTGGCGCGAGCAGGGAGAGCGCGAAGGAGCTCAAGATCTTCGGCTTGAGCTCGTTCCTGATGGGCCGCTACGAGAGCGTGTCGGGAGAGCTCCGGGACGACGTCGTGAAGCTGTCGCGAGGCGCGCTCGCGGGCCTGTCCCTGCTCTCGGTGGTCAGCTCACTCGGCTACTACGGCGCCTATGCCTTCGTCGTCTACCAGGCCGCGCGCGGGTCCCTGAGCGTGGGGGAGCTCACGTTCCTCGCGGGGGCCATCGCGGGAGCAAACCGGACGCTCCAGGAGTTCTCCGTGACGGGTGCAGGCATCGTGGACCAGGCGCTCTACATCCGCGACATGCTGGCGTTCTTCGCGCTCCAGCCGTCCATCCGCTCGTCGACGAACGCGGTCCCGGTCACCAGGCCCATCCGCAAGGGATTGGAGTTCCGCGATGTGACCTTCACGTATCCCGGCAGACCCGAGCCTGTCCTCCGGGGCGTGAGCTTCCACATGGCTCCGGGGGAGCGCATCGCGCTCATCGGGGAGAACGGGCAGGGGAAGACGACCATCGTGAAGCTGATGATGCGGCTCTACGACCCGAGCTCGGGGCAGATCCTGCTCGATGGGGTCGACCTGCGGGACTACCGGCTGGAGGACCTGTGGCATGAGGTCGGTGTCATCTTCCAGGACTTCGCGCGCTACGAGATGACGGCCCACCACAACATCGCGGTGGGCCGAATCGAGCAGCACGAGGATCCGGCGCGCATCCTGGAGGCCGCGCGCAAGAGCCAGGCCGACGTGGTGATCGACCGGTTGCCGGGCCGGTATGAGCAGATGCTGGGACGCCGCTTCGACGGCGGACTCGACCTGTCCGGAGGCGAGTGGCAGAGGATCGCGCTCGCCCGGGCGTACCTGCGCGATGCGCAGATCCTCGTCCTGGACGAACCGACCGCGGCGCTCGACGCCCGTGCGGAGCTGGACGTCTTCAACCGGTTCGGTGAGCTGTCGAACGGGAAGATGGCGCTGCTCATCTCGCACCGGTTTTCGACGGTCAAGATGGCGGACCGCATCCTCGTCCTGGAGAACGGGAAGGTCGTCGAGGAGGGCCCCCACGAGCAGCTGGTCGCCGTCGGGGGGCGCTACGCGACGATGTACGAGCTACAGGCCTCCCGGTACCGCTGAGCGCCTTCGCCGCGGAGGGCACGGCAACACGGCGGCAGAGCGACATCGGGGACAACTCCGCGTGACGGAGGCGTCATCGCGCACGGAGGTGCTGGAGGGATGTTGAAAACATCCAACAGCCCGGGGCAGAAGGCGCGCGCGGCGGCCCGAAAGGCGCGCTTCCCGTGCCAGGGCCGCCGCTCACCGGAGGAAGGCATGCTTCGCACGTTGTTGACCGTCACGTTGGCGCTGGCCCTGGGCTGCGCCACGCAGGAGGAGCCCACGCCGGCTCCCACCGCGCCCCCGGCCTCCGCAGGGGCCGAGACCGCGCCGTTGAAGGAGAAGGTGTCGCGGCTCAACGCCCGGCTGCGCCGGGGCGAGAAGGCGGGACTGACGCCGCTGTTGCGCGAGCGCGCAGAGGCGCTGGGCTCGCTGATGGACGTGGACGCGGGCGCCGCGCTGGCGCTGTCGCTTCCCGAGTCCGTGCGCGCGAGCCTCGCCCGGAAGCAGCCGGGCGCGGCGCCGCTGTTGGAGGCGCGCGGGGACTTCGAGGGGGAGTTGGAGGTGCTTGTCGCGGACAACCCGGCGCGGACGGAAGCTCGCACGGAGCACTTCCTGCGCGTGAAGGGCGAGCGGCTCCAGGTGCGCTTCGCGAATGCGCCGTCCGGGGATTTGCGCAGCGGCCTGCGCGTGCGCGTGCGGGGCCTGAAGCTGGCCGCGCGGCTGGCGGCGGAGGACACGCAGGTGGTGCGCCAGGCGCTCTCCGCCACGTCCGCGTGCCACACCACGGGGGACCAGCGCTCGTTGGTCATCCTCGCCACCTTCCCGGGGCAGCCGCAGACGCTCACCGCGGAGCAGGTTCGCGAGGTGTTCTTCTCCACCACGCAGCGCTCGCTGACGCGCTACTGGCAGGAGGTGTCCCAGGGCCGCACCAGCGCCAGCGGCGACGTGGTGGGCTGGTACACGCTGAACCGGGGCTACTCGTGCGCCGAGTCGGACGCCATGCGCGTGGCCGCCATCGCCGCGGCCGACGCGGACGTGGACTTCCGGCAGTATGACCGCATCTTCATCGTCCACCCGGAGGCGACGGGCACCAACTGCTCCTACGGCGGCCTGGGCACGCTGGCGTGCTACACGCAGCAGACGCAGGACGGCCCCATCACCGCCTCCACCGCGTGGCTGCGCGCCGAGTACATGAGCCCCAATGACCTGGGCGTGGAGTTGGTGACGCACGAGGGTGGCCACAACCTCACCCTGCACCACGGCAGCGCGCGCGATTTCGGAGCGGAGGCCCTGGGCCCCGTGGGCGCGCGGGGCACGCTCACCGAGTACGGCGACAAGTTCACCTCCATGGGCGACTGGAACCTGGGCCACTACGCGGCGCCGCACAAGGTGCGCGCCGGTTGGCTGGAGCCGAGCGCGGTGGCCACGGTGGACGGCACGGACGGCACCTTCACGCTGTCCCCGCTGTCCGCGCCCATGGGCAGTGGCTTGCAGGCGCTGAAGGTGCGCCGCGGCTTCTACGGCGATGGCTGGCTGTGGTTGGAGGCCCGCCGGCAGGTGGGCGACTACGACGTCAGCTTCTTCCCCTCGCAGGTGTACGGCGGCGCGTTGGTGCATTACGAGGACGCGTACACGGGCAGCTACACGCACCTGCTGGATTTCACGCCGCAGACGTCCGAGTGGTGGGATCCGGCTTTCCTTCCCGGCACGTGGGCGGACCCGTACACCAACCTGCGCCTGTCGGTGGACGCCGCCACGCCCGCGGGCATCACGGTGAGCGTCCACTACGAGCCCGTGCCGTGCGTGCGCGCGCCGCCGACAGTGTCGTTCGACACCTGGTACGACTACGCCGCGCCGGGCTGGCAGGTGGACAGCGGCCTCTCCATCACCAACACCGACACGGTGGGCTGCCCCGCCTCCACCTTCGCGCTCTCCACGTCGATACCCGCGGGCTGGCCGACCACGAACCTCCCCGCCAGCATCACCCTGGAGCCCGGCAATCAGCGCTCCCTCTACTTCACCAAGGAGGTGCCGCAGGGCACGCCGTACGCCACGTACACGGTGGACGTCACCGTCGCGCGTGACGGCGCGAGCATCACCGCGGAGGACACGCTGGATGTGATTGCGCCGTGCCAGCAGGTGCCCATCGAGGTGCGCTTCGACCGGGCCTCGCAGGCGGTGAGCGCCGGGGACACGGCCGCCTTCGGCGTCACCCTCGTCAACCACGACTCGCGCGCGTGCGGGTGGTGGTACTTCGAGCCCGCGTCCACGCTGCCCGCGGGCTGGGCCACGGACTATGACCCGTACGGCTTCGACATCGAGCCCGGCGGCTCGTTCGAGTTCACGATGTACAAGACGGTGCCCGCGGACGCGCAGGGAACCTACGCCGTGGACCTCCAGATTCTGCGGGACGGCTATGTGGTGGAGACCACCGCCACGGCCTCCGTCACGGTGAATCCCTGCGTGCGCTCGGCGCCGACGCTCAGCGCGCTGCCGTCGACGGTGGACGTGGTGCCAGGGGGGACGGGGAGCTACACGCTATCAGTCACCAACCACGACGCGGCGACGTGTGGAGGTTCCACGTTCACGCTGGCGCTGGATTCGGACCCGTGGGGCTCGCTGTTCTCCGCGCCGTCGCTCACGGTGGCGCCCGGGGCCACGGCCACCGCGACGCTGACGGTCACCGCGCCTTCGAACGCGGGCGCGGGCAGCCGCTCTTTCGAACTGGGCGTGCTGCGTGACGGGGTGTCCGTTGGTGGCGCGCAGTTGGAGGCGCGCGTGGTGTGCGTGCCCCGTGTGCCGTCGGTGGGCTTCACGCCGGCCTCAGCCACCGTGGAGGCGGGCAAGCCGCTCACCGTGACGGTGATGGTGACGAACAATGACAGCACGGCGTGCGCCGCGAGCAGCTTCTCGCTGGGCGCCTCGGCACCGTCGGGCTGGACGTCGGGCCTGTCGCAGACGTCGCTCTCTCTGGCCCGTGGCGCGAGCGGGCAGGTGACGCTCACCGTGACTCCTCCGCAGACGGTGTCCGGTCGCTTCACGGTGAGCGGGACTGCTGCGCACACAGGCGCGAGCGCGGCGCTGGGCAGCTTCACGGTGGACGTCACCCCGCAGCCGCTGAAGGCCACGCTGTCGGTGCCGGCGCTCAGCTACAGGCGCAACGGTCTGGTGCTCGTCACGACCCTCGTGACGCGAGGAACAGGCTCCGCGCAGGCAAGCGTGCGATTCAGTCTGCTCCGTCCGGATGGCCTCACGGACGTGCTCACCGTGTCCACGGATGCCAAGGGCAAGGCAGGGTGGAGCTACGTGGCGCGCGTGCCCGGTGCGCACTCCGTCACCGCCACCGCCACGGCGGGCACGGAGACGGTCACCAGCAACACGGTGGGCTTCACCGTGCAGTGACGCGTCGGGTGTCCGTGTGGCGGGCGTTGCAAGGTGAGCGTGAAGCAGGAGGCCGGACTCCTGGGTTTGGAGCCCGGCCGATGGCTCGAGGAGAACGTGATGGCGGCGTCCTTCTCGACAGTGGGCACCAACTCTCGACGCCCGTCCTGGCGCTCCTGGCGGACGCGGAGCTGTGCCGTGAGGCGAAGCCCCGGCTCAGCCCGGCAGCACTCGCCACAGTCGCGGAATCATCCCCAGTGACCAGCTCTCCGCCGTGAACTCCGCGTACGGGTAGCCGCGGCCTTCGAAGGGGATGCCGGGCACGCGCGTGAGGCGTCGCGCCTCACAAGAAACCGCATCGATGCTCCTTCGTCAGCCCCTGCGCATGTCGAGGTGCGGGATGCCGTCCTCGTCGTAGATGTCGCTGTCAAGGCTCGGCCAATCAGGTCGCTGTTCGGTCCGGCCAATCAGGTCCGGACGTGAGGAGCCCGGGAAGCGTGACGGCGTGGACCGCGCGGGTTCGGCCAAACCGGTCCGGCAGGGGCTCCGCCA
>NZ_RAWP01000184.1:0-9832 GCF_003668935.1 Corallococcus sp. AB032C
GTCTCGCCCCGTGGCCCCTTCCTGGAATCAACGAAGGGCCTGACCGCTCCCCGCGGCAGCGGTCACTGGTGACACGCGGACGTTCTCCGGCGGCTCAGCCCCCGTGCACCCCGCGCGCTGTCGTCCCTCGCGAGGACGCCCCTGACGCCAGCAGCTCCGGCCCGGGCCAGGCGTTGCTCGGCCGTCCTTCCACCAGGAAGTCCACCGCGGGCGACAGCACCTCCGGCGCATAAAGGATGCGGAAGTGCCCCAGGCCTTCCGTGCGCGTGAGCTTCGCGCCCGGCCACGCGCGCGCCACCGCTTCGCCTGCTTTCAGCGGCACCTCGCGGTCCCCCACGTCGTGGAAGATGCGCAGCGGCACGTCCAGCCCTGGCGCGAAGGCTGGCAGCGCCAGGTCCGCCAGCCGCATGTCGAAGCGCTCCTCGATTCGCGCCGCCATCCGCCGCCACATGGACTCCGACAGGCCCACCGTGTCCGCGAAGGCCCGGATGCCCGCCAGCGGATCCGCCGGCGGCGAGATGAAGACCGCGCGCTCCACCTTCATCCCGTCCCGGAGCGCCACCGCCGTGGCCGCCGCGCCGAACGAGTGCGCCACCACCGCGTAGGGCCCGCCCGTCGCCTGCCCCACCGCCGCCACCATTCCCGCCAGCTCCGGCAGTGAGCTGGTGCGCCCGGAGGACGCCCCGTGCCCCGGCGCGTCGTACGTCACCACCGAGAACCCCGCGTCCACCAGGGGCTGCACGAAGGCCGTGAGCTGCCCGCCGTAGCCACTCCAACCGTGCACCAGCAGCACCCGGGGACCCTCGCCCCAGCTCCACACCGCCACCTTCTCGCCCTCCACCCTCAACACCCGGGGCTGGCCCCGCGCCAGCACCGCCTCCGCCGTGCGCGAGCGCCGCGGCCGCTGGGGCGTCAGGAACAGCCGCTCCGACCACGCCGCCGCCAGCCCGGGCGCCACCGCCCCAAAACTCCGCGCCGCCGCCCGTACACCCCACAGCGCCATCTTCGTCCGAACGTTCGTGCTATTTTCCGCCATGATGAGGTCCTCCTCGAAGGACACTGCGACGACAGGGTCAGGAAGTCGGGGTGCGCGCGGCGGTGACGAGCGCTTCGAAGGCCCGGCGGGCTCGCGCCTCGGCCTGGGGGTCCCGCATCAACCGCTTCGCGTGGTGGAAGCCCAGCATCACCGCGTACTGGTCATGGGCGAACTGCTCTACGTCCAGCGCCTTACGGAAGTGCCCTTCCACCATGGCGATGCGCGCGGCCTGGGCCAGGCAGTCCAGCCAGTCCCGCTGCCCCTGCACCAGCGTGTCCCGCGCGGGCCCGGGCGCGTCGTCCAGCTCCGCCGCCGCCGCCACGAAGATGCAGCCGCCCTCGAGCAGCTTGTCCCGGTCCCACGTGAGCCAGCCGTCGAAGAGCGCCCGCACCCGGGGCTCGCCGCGGGCCCTGCCCAGCGCCGGGCGGATGACGCGCTCGGTGAAGACGACGGTGGCCGCCTCCAGGACCTGCACCTGCAGCTCCGTCTTGGACTTGAAGTGCGCGAACAGGCCGCTCTTGGAGAGGCCCAGCTCCTCCGCCAGCCCCCCGATGCTCAGCCCCTGCAGCCCCACCCGGCTCGCCAGCCGGACGGCCGTCTCCAGGATGGTCTGATGGGTGAGCTCGCCCTTGCGCATGACCTCTTCATAGAACGGTCGTGCTTTTCGTGCAACCGCATCTTCGGTGAGGCCTTGGCTTGCGCCTCAAAGCATTTCCCTGACGCGTTCAGCGCGGCCCCTGACGTGTCAGGGGGCGTCCTCGTTTCATGGCTCCAGAGGGGAACGGGGCTGGCACGTGCCTTGGATTCAGTGGGTTCGCCTCCCGTCTCCATCCGCCAGGAGTTCCACCCCATGAAGCACCTTGCCTTCCTCTTCTTCTTCACCGCGACCGCGCATGCCGCGGCGCCGTTGGGCACCGACAAGGAGCGGGACAGCTACGCACTGGGCCAGGACGTCGCGGAGTCCATCAAGCGCACCGACGCGGACCTGGACGTCAACGCGTTGGTGCAGGGCATCCGGGACAACCTGGAGGGGAAGCCCTCGTTGCTGAGCGGACCGGAGCTCACCCAGGCGCGGACGCGGGCGCAGACCACGATGCTCCAGAACCGCACGGCGAAGCGCGCGGCGGACTCGGCGAAGTACGGTGCGGCGGGCCAGTCCTTCCTGGCGACCAACAAGGCCCAGAAGGGCGTGGTCACCACCGCGAGCGGGCTCCAGTACCAGGCGCTGACCGCCACCACCGGCCCGAAGCCCGGCCCCGCGAACCGCGTGGTGATTGACTACAAGGGCACCGTGGTCGGCGGGACGGGCACGGAGTTCGACAGCTCGGCCGCGCAGGGGAAGCCGGCGGTCGTGGGCGTCAGCGATGGCATCGCGGGTTGGAAGGAAGCCCTCCAGCTCATGACGATTGGAAGCACGTATCGCTTCGCGCTCCCGCCGCAGCTGGCCTACGGCGCGCAGGGGCTGCCCGGCAAGGTTCCTCCGAACGCGACGGTCGTCTACGAAATCACCCTGCGCGAGGTCGCGAAGTGAGCGCCCCGAACCTGCACGTGGGGTTCTGCGCCGCGCTCCTGTTGATGGGTTCAACGGCCGCCGCGCAGACGCTCGACTGTCAGACGTCCCAGGAGCGCTTTCCCGCCGTGGGCCTGACGCCCAACCCGAAGGTCGTGGCGATGGTGCCCGCCGACAAGCTGGCCGCGGGCTACGTCCGGGTGGGCGGCGGGTGCGAGGTGTCGCGCTTCGGCTTGGAGTCCGTGCACGCCGCGGTGATGGTGCAGAACGCACCGGACGGGACTTCCGGCTGGCGGTGCAAGGGCGCGGACCCCGCGTTCGTCTCCAACCCGGCCTGGGCGAAGGCGTCCGTCACGTACTGCCGGGCCACCGACGCAGGGGGCACCCCGCTGCCGCTCCAGTGCACGACGCTCACGAAGAAGACGGGCCTGCTCCGCAACCCCACCGTCGAGGTGAGCCTCACCCCCAACCTCGTCACCGACGGGTACGTGGTGGTCTCCGGCGGCTGTGACACGTCCCACTTCGGCAATGGCTCCGTGCACGCGGAGAACGTGGTCATCTCCCGGCCCACGCCCGGCGGTCAGGGCTGGTACTGCCAGGCGGCGGATCCGCCGAACCACGGGCAGGACGCCACGGTGGAGGCCTCGCTCGTCGCGTGCCGCGTGGGGCCGACGGCCGTCACGCCGAAGCCCAACCTCCAGTGCACGGTGACGCAGGGCGCGCAGGGCACGGGGGCCTATCCGAAGTCGTTCGCGAAGGGGACGGGCCGGACGCTGGGAGGCGGCTGCGAGCTGTCCTTCGCGGGCAATGGCTCTGTCCATGCGGAGTTCATGGTGCATCAGGGGCCGCAGGCGGATGGCTCGTGGGCCTGCCTCGCCGCGGATCCTCCGCTCATCTCCAACCCCGGAACCGCGAGGGCCAGCGCCGTGAGCTGCAACCTCACCACCACTCCCCTGCCGCCACCGGTCGTCGTTCCCGCGACGCGGAAGAACCCGGTCATCATCGTGGGCGGCACGGTGGCGAGTGAGATCCTGTACTGGATCCTGGCCGGGCGGCTCCGGGCGGACGGCTACTACGTGGAGATTTTCGAGCTGCCCGGGGGCGGACTCATCGACATCCGCGAGGGCGCGCAGGTCCTCAAGAATCGCGTATCGGAGGTGCTGCTGAAGACCGGCGCGGAGAAGGTCAACCTCATCGGACACAGCCAGGGCGGCATCACGGCCCGGACCTACGTGCATGACTTCGGCTGGCGGCTGGTGGACAACCTCATCAGCCTGGGCTCGCCCCACAAGGGCACCCACGTGGACCCGCTGCTGGCCGCGCTGCTGGTGGGGTGCACCGGCAAGCCCACGGACAGCCCCATCTGCACCCAGCTGCGCGCGGGCCCCTTCCTGGAAGAGATCAACCAGCGGGCCTCGGACGACGGCATCGCCTACACGAACATCAACAACCTGAAGCAGTTCGATGTCTTCACGGACGGGCTGACCAACGGGCGCATGGACAACTGCGACCGCACGAACGCGCAAGGACAGGCGCTCAAGTGCAACGTGGTCGTCCAGGAGCAGTGCCCGGCAATCTTCGTGGAGCACATTGGCCTGGCGTCGAGCGGGGCCGTCTACAGTGGCATCCGTCAGGCGCTGGCGAAGCAGCCCATTCAATTCAACTGCGCGGAACTCTAGACACTCCCATGAGCCCGTGCCTTTGCGGCGTTCGCGCTCAGCGCGGGCCCATGGCTTCGCCCGTCCCGACGCCCAGCTCGGGACAGGCCCCGGGGAGGACGTCGTCCTTGACCGGACGGAACGTGCCCTTGTCGAGGACGAAGTCCCGCAGGACGCAGGCCTCGGTCCCGCTTTCAGAGCTGCCCATCCAGATGGCTCGCACTGTTTCGCGGTGCAAAGGTTCATTGCCCTCAGGGACCGCGTCGGACCAAGGTTGGCGAAAGGAAACCCATGACCCCTTCATCCTGGCGCTTTGCCTGTGTTCTTGGATTGCTGACGTTGGTCGCCTGTTCCGATGGGACACCGGATGACGGCGACCCCGTGGATGGGGGACTCGTTTCCGACGGCGGCAGCGGTGATGCGGGAAGCCCTGGGGATGGGGGAAACAGCGGCGATGGAGGAAGCAGCGGCGATGGAGGAAGCCTCGGGGACAATGCCACGGTGGCCGGCGCGACAAGTCTGCCCTTTCCGACGCTGCACCACCTGACCGTGGAGTGGGCGTTCAGCGGAGATGCCAATGCCAATGGCGTGGTGACGGTCCGCTACCGGGCCTCGGGCACCAGCGCCTGGCGCGAAGCGCTGCCGCTGCGCCGCGTGGCCGCGGGCAGCAACGAGGGCTTCAGCTGGACGAGCCGCCATTCCGGCAGCGTGTTCGACCTCCAGCCGGGGACGACCTACGAGTTGGAGCTCACCCTCACGGACCCCGATGGCGGGTCGACCACGCGCACCACGACCGCCACCACCCGCCCGGTGCCGGTCCCCATGGCAGGCGCCCCCGTCAAGGCAGTGACACCCGGCACGTTCGCCAGCGTCGCCGCGAGCGCGCAGCCGGGGGACGTCCTCCAGTTGGGCGCGGGAACCTACGCTGGCTTTGATTGGTCCCGGAGCGGCACGGAAGGAAAGCCCATCGTGATCCGGGGGACGGCCGGGGTGGTGATCAACGGCGCCATCAACCTCTTCGCCCAGTCCCACGTCCACATGGAAGGACTCACCGTCAACGGCCGCATCCGCTTCAACGGCTCGAAGCACATCGCCATCCAGCGTTGCGCCATCAACGCCAGCAGCGCCCATGGAGGCGACGGCATCGTGACCTTCACCCGCGCGGAGAACGCATACATCGCGGACAACGTGGTGACGGGCCTGACGCAGTGGGCGGAGGCGGCGCTCGGCGCCAGCGGAGACAACCTGGGCGAAGGCATCGCCGTCAACGGGCCGGGGCACGTCATCCTGCACAACCGCGTGACGGGGTTCCGGGACGGCATCTCCCTCATGGAGGACGAAGAGGCCGTGGATCAGTTCAGCATCGACATCCTGAACAACGACCTGACCGGCAACGCGGATGACGGCATCGAGGCGGACTTCTGCTTCCACAACTGCCGCATCGTCCGCAACCGGCTGACGAACAACTTCATCGCGGTGTCGTCGCAGCCGGGGTTGGGCGGGCCCACGTACTTCGTCCGCAATGCCATCTACAACGCGGTGCACGTGGCCTTCAAACTCTACCGGGGCAGCACCGGTGACGTGCTCCTGCACAACACGGTGGTCAAGCACGGAGATGCGTTCGGCATCTACGCGGGCCGCCCGGTGGCGCACCTCTACGCGCGCAACAACCTCTTCCTGGGAGGGACCGGCGGCACGTTCAATGGCTACAGCAGTGGCGCCGGCCGGGTGTTGCACGTGCCCGACCTGGAGGTCGCCAGTTCAAGCCTCGACTACGACGGTGTGGGCTCCACCACGGACACCGTCACGGGCCGCCTGGGCGCCACCCCGTTCACCAGCCTGCAGGCATTGCGGACCGGAACGAGCGAACAGCATGCCGTGCAGGTGGACCTCACGGCGTTCGCGACCCCGGTGGCGTATCCCGCCGCCCCGCTGACGCTCTACGCGAAGCCGGACCTGCGCATCCGGGCGGATTCGGCCGCGGCGAACGCGGGCCAGGCCCTGCCGAACATCAACGAGGGCTTCACCGGCCCGGCGCCGGACCTGGGCGCCTTCGAGGCGGGAGCGGACCTGCCCGTCTACGGCCCGCGCTAGCACGTCAGCAGTGCCAACGCGGCGGTGGTCAACACGGTGACGCCGGTGCGCAGCGTGCGCTCTCGGTCCGGCAGGCATGTGTACAGGCAGGACTCCCAAAGCTTGCTCGCCATTGCCCCCACGGCGGACAGCAGCGGGTTGACCGTGCCTCTGCCTGGGTGCGCCAGCAGGAGTGCCCAACTCATGGGGCTGGCGACGCGAAACGGGCTTCTTAGTTTTGACCCAGGAGCGCGCTGGCCGTTGATGACCACGTGTAGATGACATGGCACTTGAACGCTACGCCGCCGCGGTCCTGGCGGATGGACCGATTGGCTACTGGCGCCTGGGAGAGGCACCTGGAGCGATGACGGCAGTCGATGCCTCGGGACACGGCAACCATGGAGAATACTCCGCCGATGGAATCACCCTTGGGTTGAGTGGCTTCAAGGGCGGGGACACGGCGGCGCTGAAGGAGATTGGCTTTCGCGTGCAGGTTGCCATTGGGATGCCTGGATTGAAGCCCGGTCCTGTCTCCGAGTTCGTCAGTGCCGGCCTCGGCCCGGATGAAGCGCTGGAGATCGACTGCTCGGACATCTTCAAAATCTCCGGGGTCGATGCCCGCTTTCTCAAGGGGTTTGTTGTGATTGAAGCCGAGGGCACCGAACTTGACGTGGTCGCCGTGTATTCGGCGGCGGGCCGGGACGGACCGATCACGACGATGCACACCGAGCGTGTCCGACCCCGACGCCGGGAAGAGAGGGTCGGCAAGGCCTGAGTGGATTTCGAGATCGACGATTCGGGACTTGCCTCGGTACGCGGGCGCTCCAGGTTTGAACTTGGACCATTGGAGGGACCCCATGAGCTACAAGATTCCAAGACTGGGCTGGTTGCCGGATCCGCTCGATCCCCGCGACCTGACGGTGCGTGCGCCGGAGGTGAAGCGCTCCCTGTCCGCGGTCATGCCCCGGCTGTCACCAAAGGGTGCGGTGGGGGCAGCGGCGGGCGCTACGTCGGTGGGCCCGCTGCGGGTGGACCTGCGCAAGTGGTGCTCCGCGGTCGAGGACCAGGGACAGATTGGCTCCTGCACGGCGAACGCGGTGGTGGGCCTGTATGAGTACTTCCAGCGCCGGATGACGGGCGAGAACATCGAGGCCTCGCGCTTCTTCCTCTACCGGGCGACCCGGCGGCTTCTGGGGTGGGACGGCCGGGGCGACACGGGGGCCTTCATCCGCAGCACGATTCGCGCGCTGCGCCTCTTCGGCGTGCCGCCAGAGGAATACTGGCCCTACAAGGAGAGCGACTTCGACCGCGAGCCGCAGGCCTTCCAGTACGCCTTCGCGCAGAACTTCCGGGCCATCCAGTACTTCCGCCTGGAAGAGAAGATCGGGCATTTGAAGAGCGCGCTGGACGCGGGGTTGCCGTTCGCCTTCGGCTTCACCTGCTTCAGCTCGATGTTCTCGCCGGAGGTGCAGGCGAGCGGGATCATCCCGTACCCAGCACCGCAGGAGGCCGTGGAGGGAGGTCACGCCGTCCTCGCGGTGGGCTACAGCGACTCCCACGTGCTCTTCAAGAACAGCTGGAGCCCCAAATGGGGAATGGACGGCTACGGCTTCCTTCCGTGGACCTTCTTCGACCGGGAGCGCCCCCTGGCGACGGACTGCTGGGCCCTGCTGGATGCCGCCCTCATTCCTCCGGAGGAAGCGACCCGGGAGGACATCGGGGAGGAGGAGAAGCCGGGCAAGCGAAGGGCGCGCCCGAGCCGTGCGGAGCGGACGCCGCCGCTCATCCAGGTGGTCCGCGGGAATGATCCATTCACCGAGGTCCCCCTGCGCATCACGTCATCGGGCGTGGAGGCGGCGCATGACGCATTGCGGATGGGGCTTCGTTCGACTCGCGAGGAGGTCTCGGTGCGGCTGCGCCGATTGAGCATCACCCCGTCCTTCGACTTCACGTTGCTGAGACAGGCGTCCGACGACCTCTACCTTGTCGGGCTCGCCTGGGACCTCTCGGGCCGGACTCCATCGCTCCTCGCCTCGGCCGCGGAGCCGACGAAGGGCGCCTTCCGTCAGGACGGAGCCGGCAGGGAGATCCGCTTCGGGGATGGCGGCCTCCAGGTATGGAAGGGAGCGCCTGTGATTGGCGCGCTCTACCTGAACCTCCTGCTCGTGGAGAGCAGCAAGGGGGCGGAGGAGCTCTCCAAGACGCTGCACGACGTGGAGAGCATCGTGACGAAGAGCCGCCTGGGGACTGCCCTGCCCAAACAGGGCTCCGAGGTGGAGGCCGAGTCCCTCGTGCGGACGGAGGAAGCGGCGCGCCTGCTGATGGGCGAGGTGAAGGCTGCGCTCGGAAAACAGGGACATGTCATCCCCTGCTTCAAGGGCGTATTCGGGGCGGACTCCTTCCTTCACGGACAGACAGATGTCTATGACCAGCTCGGCACGGTCGTCGAGTTGGAGAGGGCCCTCAAGGAAGAGACCCGAAGCACCGCGAAGCCACGGCTCACTGCGCTCCAGGAGATGCAGATGGCACTCGTCGAGGAGCGCCAGCGCGGAAGCGGCAAGGTGACCGAGTCTCCGCGGGAGGACGTCCTCCCCCCGAAGACGGAGGAGGCGGCCCCCAAGCGTCCTCATGGGCCCAGAGCCTGACCCGTGTCACCCATGCCGGCGGCGTTGTTCGCGCTTCGCCGCCGCGCGATGAGCCCGTGGACGGTGGCCTGGAGCACCCAGCCCAGCGCGGCCAGTCCGGAGAGCAATCCCACCGAGTCTCCGATTCGCGCGTAGAGCGTGGGCACCCGGCCCACCGGCAGCTCCGCGCGCAGCACCCACTCCTCCGCCGTGAAGTGGTCCAGTTCGCCATACACGCGCCCGTAGCCGTCCACCGCCACGGACAGTCCCTGGTTCACCTGGCGCACCATGCTGAAGCCCTGCTCCACCGCACGGAACACCGCCTGCCGCGTGTGCAGCGGGCTGATGCCCTTCCAGTCGCTCGACGGCAGCAGGAGCAGTTCGAGCCCCCGCTCCGAGGCGTTGGCGAACACCGCCGGGAAGTCTCCGTCGAAGCAGATGGCGCCCCCCAGGACTCCCACGCCGGGAGCCTGGCTCACCGCCGGCTCCGCGCTGCCCGGGATGGAGTGCTCCGCCTCCCAGCCCGGCACCGGCCGGGACTTCACGTAGCGCCATGCCACCGCGCCATCCGGTCCCACCAGGATGAGCTCGTTGCGCAGCATCCGCTCCGCCTCGGGCGTCATGCTCGCCACCGACATGCCGAGCCACACGCCCCGCTCGCGAGCCAGCGCGCTCCCCTTCGCGATGAGCGCTTCCAAGTCCCCGGCCAGCACCACCGCGTTGCCCTCGGACCAGAGGAGGAGCTTCGCCCCCTTCGCGGCCTCCTGCTCCGACAGGCGCAACAGCTCCTCGTTCACCGCGCGCGAGGCCTCGGCGAAGGCTCGCCAGTCCTCATCGGCGAAGACCTCGCCCTTCATGAGCCGGGACAACCCCGCCTCGCGGCCCGTGGCCACATCCCCCGCCACGGTGATACCCGCCACCCGGACGGGCT
>NZ_RAWP01000185.1:0-9630 GCF_003668935.1 Corallococcus sp. AB032C
GCCATGCCGCGCATGAGCGATGAACGACTCCGCCCGTTGGTGGAGCGATTCGGGCAACTCGTCCGCGAGCACGCTGTCTTCCGAGAGGCCTTCGGACTTATCTGATTCAGATGAGGGGATGCTTCAGGTCCGAACCGGGTGTGATTCCGACCTCTACCAAATGGAAGAGAGGACCCAGCGGCTCGTCATGCGCATCGCTCACGTCATGACGCGCGTTGTGACGCAGCTTTGACGCACTCATGACGCAGCGATCGAATCTTGGGTAGGCACAGCCGGCCGCATCCAGCCAGGCCTCGCAGGTGGCGCAGCGGTAGACGCGGCAGCCTACGGCCAGCGCCAAATCTCTCGGGGCTCTCGGCTACCGGCCCGGCAGCCTTGAAACTTGCGAATCGCGAGGTTCCTGGCCCTCATTGACCGCTAGAGTCGGCATCTCCAGGAACCGCCTGTAGATTTTTTCCGCCTCTGCGAGGGCGACCTCAATACGCTCGTTATCCATATTCATTTTCGTCAACTGCGACGAGTAGAGATTCAGGAACGTATTGAACTTGACCCTGGACAAATCAACCGCCGACTTCACAACGGAGAACGCACTTACCTTCTCCACTTTCGTTTTAAGCCCCTGTGCCTCGACATTGAGAAACCACGCCATCAAGTCGACACGCACAATCGACAGCCCCTCGGTCATCACATAATACCTCTTGAGGGTGTCCATGCCCGCAGAGCCACCACCAAGAAATATAGTCAATGCATCACTGATGAGTGAGCCAACTCCCTTCAGAATGTCGTCCTTGCTGCCGCTCAAGAAACTCTTCAGCGACTTGCTCACGGTGTCGCCAATCGCATTGAGCGACTCTGAGGTCAAGGCATGTGTCTCGGTGGCTGAATCGAGGACCGCCTCCACCGGCACCGTCCGATTGTCCGTGCTCCCTGCCGTCTGAAGGTTCGTGGCTATCTGGAGTTCGAAGAACTCGGCCTTGGCCTCAGCAAGCTTTGCCAGGTTCTCCACAAGCTCTCTCTGCATCTGCACAGTTTCATCAGAGCCATCAAAGCTCTCCAATACCTTGCGAATCGCACCCATGAGTTCCCCCAACTGTCGCAACAGCGTGACGTGCTCCAGGTGTGCATTCTTCACAATGGCTTCCGTCGCGTCAACGGAGGCGCCCATTCCGAGTACACGGCGTCTCGATTGCGAGGTTGATAGCGACATCCCAATGGTCCGAAATCACCCAGGGAGTGCTGGAGTGGGCTCACCGGAACAACGAGCACTGGCTCTTCGGGAGCGACGTTGACGGAGAGGATCGGCGAATGCGTGCTGGGTGAGCTGGCTCAGCGCGACGGTCCGCGAGCCTCGGTCCAGAGGGAGAGTTCGCCGTCCGCCTTTACGCGCAGTTCCCAGCGGCCGACGGCGCGCAGCTCGACCTGGATCTCCCGCACGAGCTCTGCAGTCTGGCGTGGTTCCGCGACCGGCTGTACGCGTGCTCGACGCGTGAGCTCTACGTCTGGGACGGCGCACGGTTCCAGGTGCACGCGTTCGATGGAGATCTCCCACGAACCTTGCCCCACTGCATCCCCGTGCGCAGCACCAAGAGAGTCCTATCGGTACGCCGAGAAGCCTACAACGGTGATCACGGCGGTTGAGGCGGGTAGCCGCAGTAGGCGAACCAAGCAACTGCATCCTGTGGACGCACGGTTGCGAGTGCCTCTCGCATCGCTTCACGGAGGGCCACATGCGTGCGTGCGCCGATGGCCTGCATGTGCGTCGTTACCTTCAACCAGCACGACTCGATGGGGTTGAGCTTTGGGCTGTAGGGAGGCAGGAAGAGAAGACTTGCCTTGCGACTACGAATGAGTTGCTCGACAGCCGGTCGGTGATGGGCGCTGAGGTCATCCATGACAACCACGTCGTGAGGCTTGAGGATGGGTAGCAGCCCCTCACGAACGTAGGTTTCGAAACGGTCGCTGTTGGTAGCGCTCTCGAAAGTCAGTACCGGCCCCACGCCTTGGAGCGTCAGGTCTCCTATCATCGTGACTTGTTGACGACGGCCCAGGGGCACGTAGCCGCGAGCGCACAGCCCTCGTCGAGCACGCCCATACCGACGCGTCATGGTGAGGGTCGCGGCAGTCTCGTCGATGAAGTGGAGGCTCGCGGGCTTCAGTTCGGCGGCCGTAGCCAAATACCGCCTGCGGGCGCGGCGATTCTTCCCCAGCCGCCGCTCGGAGGCGAGGAGTGACTTTTTTGCGTGTGTAGCCCAATCGGCGAAAGGCACGTCCCATGGTGGCGCGGCTCACTCCCACACCCATTTGCTTGACGTAAGCATTCGCGATTTCCTGGGTCGTGCTGTCGGGCGCGGCATCCAGCAGCCGCTTCACCTTGCCCAGTTGCGAATCAGGAATGCGGAAGAAGGGGCGAGGGCCCGGGCGCTTTGGCACGAGGGAGCCGGTTCGTTTCCAGCGGCCAATGAGGCGATCAACCGTCGCGACCCCTACTTGCTCGTCGCTCATGGGCTGGGCCTACCGAGGGCTACGCCCTGCGCCTGCCTCGATCCACGTTCGTGAGCACCGTTGTAGACGTTGGTACTGGGGCGAGGTGGTTTCTGTGTTGCATGATTCCTGCCGTTCTGTGAGTTTGAACGTTGTCTTGGTCCGGATTGCGGAGCGAGTATGCCGAGCCGATTCTTGAACATCGATTTGGACTTTTTTCTAGACCGAATTGCGCACAGCCCGGAAGGGGGGCGACTCTCGAGCGAGGGCTATAGACCCTGGACAAAACGCAGAGTTCGCGAGTTCTTGGAGGGGCGCTGTGGCCTGGATCGGAAGTCAAAGATCCCCGGTCGGTATGCTGTCGACCACGATGCCGCGTTCGACTGCTGGGAAGAGCTGAAACGCCAGGACGAGACTCTCTTTCCGCTCGAACTCGTGCATGTTGATGCCCATGCCGACCTTGGTCTCGGTGACGCCAGTTGGCAGCACATCATGGGGGATGTGCTCCACCGTCCTGTTGACGAACGCTGCAAGGCGGAACGTGGTCCGCATCGCCTCGGTTTGGGAAGCTATCTCGCGTATGCAGTGGCCTGTCGCTGGATTGGAAGCGTCGAATACGTTCACCCTCCCAAGGGCTGCAAAGACTTGCCGCCCTTGCTGTTTCGCGATTTTCGGCTCGAGAGTGGTTGTCTTGAACTTAGGTGCTATGCGCAGAATGAACTCGAAAGCCTCGTGTTTGGCGAGAGCTTTCATGGGTATTTGAGGCGCACTCGACCAGTGAGTGTTGAGCCTCCAGTTCCTTTTACGGCCAGCAGAGGAGATCGGTGGAAGACGTCAGCTCCATTTGATAGGGCGTTCTTGTGCCAGTCTCCTGGCTACACGCCGGAGACTTCGGACGCCTTGATTTCAATCTTTGCCGATTACATCGACTTTGGATGAAGTGTTCGGTCGTGCCGAGTCTGTGTTGCTGGATCGCTACCTCAGATGTATAGGCCGATATGCTGGTTGGCGACGCCGAAGCGATGAGTGGACTGGTGCGGCCCAAGGCTCGTCTGTCGATTTGCTGGGCAGGCCATTGGGCCAGGTTGGGCACTCGCCAGTAGACGAGATGTATCTGTTAGGTGGTGCTGTCCGCCGTGCTGCGGCGGATTGCGCCCACGAAAGTGCGAGGTGACATTGACGCACTGCCTGACTGGCCTTGCCGCCCATGACGCAGTGGCTGACTTGGGGAATATGACTGGGAGTGGCTCGATGTGTTGATATGCTCCATCGAGTTCATCGTGGAAAGGCGAGGCGATGCGGCTTGGACTCGGAGGAACGCTGACGTCGTGCGTGCTCGTATGGTTTCTCGGGTGCTCGACTCCGCAGGAGAAACCCGTTCTGGCACGGAGCGACGGGGTTGCCGGCATGGTGGCCGAGAGCATCGGCACCGAGGTGCCGGGCTCCAGCATGTCCGCGGGCGATCCGCATGCTGTGCGAGGAAGGGTGTTGGGGCCGCAGGGGCCCGTCGCGAATGCCGTGGTGCTGGCGACGCTTGCTCAGCCACCGAAGCCGCTGGAGATGATTCCGTGTCCTTCCCGCGAGGACTGGGAGGAGTACGGGCTCCTGTCGCCCCTGTGCCGGGCGACGTTGTTCACCCTGGAGTCGTGGCGAGCGGAGCGGTTCGATGAGGAACGTGTCCTGGTGCGCGCCTCCACGGACAGCGAGGGGCGCTTCACGCTGACGGGGGTGGGGGCTGGGACTTTCACGGTGTGGGTTGAGAGTCCCTCGGGCGCGGGGCTGCGAGAGGGCGTCGTCGCGGGGATGCGGGAGGCGGAAGTGCGGCTGGCAGAGCCGCGCTCGCTGCGGGGCCAGGTGCGCGACGATAGCGGCCAGCGCGCCGCAGACGTCCTGGTGACGGCGATGCACGTGACGCACCGGCGCTACTTCGAGACGCGCACGGACGCGACGGGCCGGTTCGAGCTCTCGTCGCTTCCGCCTGGCGAGTACGTCGTCCTCTTCCAGCGGGAGGGGCTCCTCAGCAGGCTCGAGGAACTCCAGGGCGTGGCCTACCCGCCTCTGGATGTGACGATGGCGCGCTCCCGGATGCTGCCCGGGCGCCTGCTGCAAGGGACGAAGCCAGTGGCGGGGGCCCGGGTGTCGCTCCATGGCCTGTTTCCCCCGAGGGAGACGACGACGGATGAGGCCGGGCGCTTTGCCTTCGAGGGCGTGCATTCGGGGCTTCACGTCTTCGCTGCGAACCACCAGGGACAGCACGCCCTCGCGGAGGTGGCGGTGCGCGAGGACGAGGAGCTTCCAGCCGTCGAGCTTGTGTTGGGGACGGGCGTGCGGCAGCGGGGCCGTGTGACGGACGCCCGGGGGAAGCCCATTCCCGGTGCGACTGTGTACGCGCGGACTGGGGGGCGCGGGGAGTTCGGGCCCGCATGGACTGCGAGGCGGAAGGCGACGTCCGCGGACGACGGTACGTATGAATTGGGCCCCCTGGTGCCAGGCCGCTACCAGGTCCAGGTCCTCGCCGACGGCTTCCTGGGGGAATGGGGCACGTGGATTCGAGTGGACGGCACGAAGCGCAAGAGCTTCGTGCTGCGCGATGCGGCGGTGGTACGGGGGACGGTGGTGGATACGGAGAGCCAGCCGGTGGGCAGGGTGAGACTCGACCTGTGGTCGAGGAAGGGGGACATGAAGCCCTCGGACCTCCGCGGCCTGGGTCCTCCCGGGGATTTGGGGTTGGAGTCGGGGGGCTTCGCGCAGTCTCGTCAGGATGGGACCTTCGCGCTCAACGCCACGAAGGTGGGCCCCTGGTTCATGAGAGTCCAGCGGGAGGGCTTCCAGGACGTCTTCCTGCCCGTGACGTCGCCGAGTTCGGACTTGCGAATCACCCTCGGCGAGGGCGCGAGCGTGAGCGGCGGGGTGACGAACTCGGAGGGCGTGCCCGCGCGGGGCTTCCGCGTGACTTTGGAGCCGGCCCCTGGCTCGACGGATTCCATGCCCGAGTTGGCCACGACGACCGATGCGCAGGGCTCCTTCGCCTTGAGGGGACCGCCCCCTGGGAAGTACCGGCTCCAGGCGGAGTACTGGGGGGGCTTCGAGAAGCGGTGCGTGGCGAGGGACGTGGAGGTCATCGGTACGGAGGTGAAGCTGGAGGCTTTGCGGCTCGACGAGGGGCTGCGCGTCTCGGGCCAGGTGGTGGACGCCGCGGGAAGGCCTCTGGTCGGGATGCAGGTGGGTCTGGAGCAAGCAGGCGCGGCGAAGGGGCGTGAGGGACGAGGCTCCGCATCGTGTCCTTCACGCAGGGCCGCCTCAGACGCCTGGGTTGTAGAGGGGGGGCGTTTCGAGGTGCCCCACCTGGACGCCGGGCCTCACCACCTCACCGTGGGGCAGGGCTACACGTTGGACGCCCAGGCCAGTACCGGGGTTTCGGTGGATGAGCGCGGGGACGCCGTTGTCGTGCAGGCGGGACGCTCGGACGTGCGCCTGGTGCTGCGTCGCGCGCCTGGCATCCGCGGGCGGCTCACCCGCGAGGATGGTTCTCCCATCCCCCGCTACACACTGAACGGTGAGACGGTCGAGGACTTCGAAGGCGCCTTCTACCTCTCGACGAGGCATGCGTCGTCGACGTCCCTGCTCGTGTTCAAGGCGGCAGGGCTTGCGCCGGTGTCGCGCGAGGTGACGGCAGGCAAGGGGGAAGACGTGGACCTGGGAGCGGTGGTCGCTGACCGGGGCGGGGTGGTGAAAGGACGAGTCACCAACGGCGTGACGGGGGCTGCCGTCGCCGGCGCGCTAGTGCAGGTAGAGGGCATTCCCGACACCGCCCAGGGGTGGACGGAGTGGGTGGACACGTCCGAGACAGAGGGCGGGGTGCGTACTGCGGTGGATGGGACCTTCACCCTGCCGAGTGTGGGGGCACTCCCCAAGACGCTGCTCGTGACGCATCCCCGGTTCGTGCAGGCGCGTGTGCTCCTCTCCGGGCAGGACATCGCCGTGCAGCTCAAGCCCGGGGCCACGGTGCAGGGCACGCTGCGTGGCGTGCATACCCGCCTGCTCCGGATGGTCCTGTCTCGCGAGGGGGAGCCCTTCACGGATGGCATCCAGTTGGAGGGGGAGCATTTCTCCCGCTCGGACTTTCCCGCTGGCACCTATGAAGTCTCCGTCCAATCATCGAGCGACAGGGCGCCGCCATTCGAAGTCGAGCCTCAGACTGTCACACTCCCACCGGGCGGGAAGGTGACGTTGGACTTCGTGAATAGGATGAGGGTGACGCTGCGCCTGCATGCGCCCATCGACCTGGAGGGCATCGAGACGGCGCTGGTGCCGGGGAAGGTGCCCATGCCGAGGAGCGAAGCCGAACGGCAGCGCATCCTCATGGACCTTCAATTCCTCCCTGACGGTGACGAGCGCACCTGGGTTTACAAATCCCTGAAGCGCGGGACCTATACCTTCTTCATCTTCGAGCCGAGGGGGAGTGTCGTCCGGACGCTGCGCCAGGAGGTGACGTTGCCGGACCGGGGCGAGGTTGACCGCACACTGGATATGAAGTGGGCGAACGTCCCGGTGGGCGAGGCGGACGACGGGAAGGAGTGAGCTCTTCACGCAGCATTGTAGAAGTGTAACGGGCCGGGGTAATGGATCGCAGTCGGGTCGGCCAAGCGGATCGCAGTCGGGTCGGCCAAGCTGTTCGTAGCGGGGTCGGCCAAGCGGATCGCCTCCGGGTCGGCCAAGCGGATCGCCCGCCTGAGAATTGGCGGAGGCGGTCCGTTCAGGGCGGAGGCCGTCAGAAGAAACGTGGCCAGTGGGTGGGCTGAGTGCCTACTTGGCCAGTCATCCCATGCATCCTCACGCCCCACCGAGCACCGCCGGAGCGGAGTGCGGAGGGGCGCGCGCGGATGAGTTACCGGAGAGTCGACATGGACAGGCTGAGGGAGCTGGTGCGGCTGCACCGGATGGGGACGGGTGCGCGCGAAGTGGCCCGGCTTTTGAGGATGGGCCCGAATACGGAGCGGGCGTACCGCGCGGCGCTCACGAGGGCGGGGATGCTGGAGGGGCGCCCGGAGGAGGTGCCCGAGTTGGAGGCGCTCAAGCTGCTGGTGCTGGAGCACCGGCCGCCGAGGGTGCCGGCCCAGCAGACGTCGTCGCTGGTGGAGTGGCAGCCGCGCGTGGAGGCGTGGCTTGCCCAGGGGCTGGGCGCGCGCGCCATCCACGACAGGCTGCGGCTGGAGGTGGAGGGCTTCAGCGCCAGCGACTCGGCGGTGAAGCGGATGGTGCGGCAGTTGCGCAAGGCGCGGGGCGTGAGGGCGCAGGACGTCGCCATCCCCGTCGTCACCGCGGCGGGCGAGGTGGCGCAGGTGGACTTCGGCTACGTGGGGAAGCTGCTGTGCCCGAAGCAGAGGGTGCCGAGGAAGGCCTGGGTATTCGTCCTGGTGCTGGCGCACAGCCGCTACCTGGTGGCGGACGTCGTCTTCGAGCAGTCGCTACCGACGTGGCTGCGGCTGCACGTGGAGGCCTTCGAGCAGCTGGGCGGCGTGGTGGAGACGGTGGTGCCGGACAACTTGAATGCCGCCGTGCTGCGCGCGGCTTTCACCCCGGACGAGCCGTCCGCCCTCAACCGAGGCTACCGGGAGGTGGCGCGGCACCATGGCTTCAAGGTGGACCCGACGCCGCCGTACGCGCCCCAGAAGAAGGGGAAGGTGGAAGCGGGCGTCAAGTACGTCCAGTCCAACTTCTTCAAGGGCCGCGAGGGGCAGGACGCCGACGTCGTGCGCGCGGACTTGAAGCGCTGGCTGGCGGAGGTGGCCAACGTGCGACGACACGGGACGACAGGGCGGCGCCCGGTAGACGTCTTCCGCGAGGAGGAGGCGCCTGCCCTGCGGCCCCTGCCCGCGAAGCGTTTCACGCCCGTCCTCTGGAAGGCCACGCGCGTCCACCAGGACAGCCACGTCCTCTTCGACAGGCGCTTCTACTCGGTGCCCTGGCGCCTCGTCGGCAGCGACGTCTGGCTGCGCGTCACCGACGCCAGCCTGGAGGCGTACGCGGACGACGTGCGCGTGGCCACGCACGCCCGGCGCGGCAGTGGCCTCTACAGCACCCACGAGGCGCACCTGCCCCAGCACCGCGCGGACTTGCGCCACCGCAGCCGCGGCTACTGGGAGGGGCGTGCGGCGAGGCTGGGCGAGGACGTCCTCACCTGCGTGCGCGCCGTCTTCGACTCCGACGACGTGCTGTCGCAGCTGAGGGCGGTGCAGGCCATCGTCACCCATCTGGAAGGCTTCCCGCCCGAGCGCGCCCAGGCCGCCGCCCGCAGGGCCCACTACTACGGCGCCTACACCTACCGGGCCATCAAGAATCTGCTGCGCCAGGGCCTGGACTTGCAGCCGCTGCCCCTGGCGCTCGCGGCCCCGGCGTCGCCCTCGCTTCCTCAGCCGCGCTTCGCACGCAGCGTGGCCGAGCTGCTGCACCCCTCCGCCGTGCCCCAGGAGTCCGAAATTGAGTCCCACTGACGCGCTCGTCCCCATGCTCAAGAAGCTGCGCCTGTCCGGTGTCCTCCAGTCGCTTCAACTGCGCACCCAGCAGGCGGTGGATGACAACCTCTCCCACTCCGAATTCCTCTACCGGCTGCTGGGCGACGAGGCGGAGCGGCGGTAACCGTCCGGCCAATGACGTGCCGTGAGGGATTGCCGGGGGAGCGGTTCGCGGCGGACGCTTCCGGGCATGTCGAAGCAGGTGGAGAAGCCGGAGTGGGCGCGGATTGCAGAAGCGTTCGAGGCCAGCGGGCAGACGCAGCGGGAGTTCGCGTTGGCGCGGGGCGTGCGGCTGAGCACGTTGCAGTCGTGGGTGTACCGGCATCGACGGAGCGCGCCGTCGCGAGGCGAGCCGGTGAGACTCTTGCCGGTGCAGGTGGCGACGACGCCCGCTGAGGCAGCGTCCGAGTTGGAGGTGGTGGCCGCGAGCGGGGCGCGGGTGCGCTTCGCCGTGGGGACCGACGTGGCGTACGTGGCCCGGCTCGTCGCGGCACTGGGGCGGTGAGAGGGTGTTCGCGCTTCCGGCGTCGGTGCGCGTGGTGCTGGCGGTGGAGCCGGTGGACATGCGCAAGTCGATAGACGGCCTCATGGCCTTGGTGCGCGGCGCGTGGGGCGAGGACGTCTACTCGGGGCA
>NZ_RAWP01000186.1:0-9524 GCF_003668935.1 Corallococcus sp. AB032C
TCTCTGCCTCCTGGCCCCCACCGCCGCCCTCGCAGCCAAGGACCCGCGCTGCGCCGGCAAGCCCGCCGCCCGCGCCGCCCGCTTCTCCGACGCCGCCCTGAAGGGCGCCCCCGCCGCGGAGCGTTATGCCGCCTACGTCCAGGCCTGTGCACTGGATGACGTGGTGGCCCTCACCCAGACGCTCGTCCGCTTCAAGACGGTGAGCAGCGAGGCCCCCGCCGCGAAGAACCCGGAGGTGGCCGCCATGGGCCGCGCCCTGGAGGCGTGGGCGAAGCAGCACGGCTTCGGCTTCCGCACCGTGGGCAACAACGACGTCTTCGAGCTGTCCTGGGGCGAAGGCGAGCCGCTGCTGGGGCTCGTGTTCCATGGCGACGTCGTCCCCGCGCCCGCCCATGAGTGGAAGCGCGCGCCCTTCAAGCCCGTGGTGGAGAAGGGCCGCCTGTACGGCCGCGGCGTGGAGGACGACAAGGGTCCCATCGCCTCCGGGCTCGTCGCGCTGGCCATGGCAAAGGACCTGGGCCTCAAGCCCCAGGGCAAGGTGCTGATCATCATCGGCAACGGCGAGGAGAGCGACTGGTCCGGCATGAAGAACTACGCGGACACGCAGCCCAAGCCCACGCACGTCATCTCCGTGGACTCCGGCTACCCGGTGATGGCCGCGCAGTCCGGCTTCGTCGCGTGGACGCTGGAGGCGCCCGTGGGCGCTGCCCTCGCCACGCCGAAGGAGGGCACCGTCGCGCGCGCCGTGGACGTGAGCGCGGGCGAGTTCCTCACCCAGGTGCCCGGCACCGCCACGCTGAAGCTCACGCCCGTGAAGGGCCAGACGCCGGAGACGGTGCTCGCCGCCGTGAAGGCCGCCATCGCCCAGGAGTCCCCCTCCCGCAAGGACCTGAAGGCCGACGCGAAGCGCGAGGGCAACACCGTGGTGCTCACCGCCCACGGCGTGGCGGTGCACTCGTCCACCGCGGACGAGGGCCACAACGCGCTCTGGGACCTGTCCGCCGTGGCCTCGCGTCTGTCATTGGAGGACAACGGCATCGCGGCGCTGCTGCGCGTGGTGTCGAAGCGCTTCGACGGCGACCACCACGGCGAGAAGCTGGGCCTGAAGTACCAGGACGCGCTGATGGGCCCGCTGCTCGTGGCGCCCACCGTGCTGCGCGTGAAGGACGGCACCGTGTCCCTGGGCGTCAACATGCGCCGGCCGCAGGGCCAGGACGCGGCGGCCTTCAACGCGTCGCTGGACGCCGCCGCGAAGCGCGTGGGCGAGGACTCCGGTGGCCAGGTGAAGGAGGGCTCCGGCCGCTACCTGGGCGACCCGCATGTGGCGGACACGTCCGGCCCGCTGGTGAAGACGCTGATGGACATCTACCAGCGGCAGCGCAAGGCGCCGGACGCGGTGCCGGGCTCCATCCGGGGTGGCACCTACGCGCGGCTCTTCCCTCGCGCCGTGGACTTCGGGCCTGCGTTCCCCAACGAGCCCTACACCGGCCACGCCCCGGATGAGTCCATCGCGCTGGAGACGCTGGACCTGAGCACGCGCATGCTCGCGGAGGCCGTGCACACGCTCGCCATCGCGCCCGCGTCCGAGGTGAAGGCCGCGCCGTGACGGCGGCTCACGGCTTCAGGTAGCCCAGGGGCGGGGGGACCCGGGGCCAGCGCACGGTGAAGGTCGTTCCATCTCCGGCGGCGGTCTCCACGCGGACGCTGCCCCGGTGCACCTGGACGATCTCGCTCACGATGTAGAGCCCCAGCCCCAGGCTGCGGTGCTTGTTGCCCGCATTCGGCACGCTCGACTGCTTGAACGGGTCGAACAGGTGCGGCAGCAGCTCCGGCGGGATGGGGTCGCCCTCGTTGCGCACCTGCATCACCACGTCCACGGACTCGCCCGTGAGCGTGGTGACGACGGGCGAGTCGTTCATCGCGTGTTGCAGCGCGTTCACCACCAGGTTGCCCAGCACCTGCGTCACCCGGTCCGGGTCCCAGTCCCCCCACAGGTCGTCCCCGTGCACCTCCAGCACGAGGGGCCGCTCCGGATACACGACCTGCAGCTCCTCCAGCATGCCCTGGCACAGCTCCTCCATGTTCACGTGCTGGCGCGTCACCGGGATGCCACCGCCCAGGCGGCTGCGCGCGAAGTCGAGGATGTCGTTGATCATCCGCGTCATCCGCGCCGTGGCCTTGCGGATGCGGTCCACGGAGCGGCGCGCCGGCGTGTCCAGCGCCGGGACCTTTCCCAGCATGAACGCCGACGCGTTCACCGCGTGCAGGGGGTTGCGCAGGTCGTGGCCCAGGACGGCGATGAGCTCCTCGCGAAAGTCGATGGCCTGCTGGAGCGCGGTCTCCGCGCGCTTGAGGTCGGTGATGTCCACCACCGTGCTGCCCACGCCGAGCAGCGCGCCGTCCGGGGTGCGCACCGGGAAGTAGTCCGCGCGCCAGACGCCCGCGCGGCCCCGCACCGGATCCGGCCCTTCGAGGAGCACGTCCTGCACGGGCCGCCCGGTCTCCAGCACCCGCCGCAGCGCCCGCTCGATGGGGGGCACGGCGCCGATGCGGACCATCTCATGCAGCGTGCGGCCCCGGTGGTCCTCCATGGGCTTGTTGTTGAGCCGCGCCAGCGTGCCGTTGATGCGCAGGTAGCGCAGGTCCGGATCCAGGAACGCGATGCCCACGGGCGCCGCGTCCAGCAGCGAGTCCAGCAGCGCCAGCGACCGCTCGGCCTCCTGGCGTGCCTCGTGTTCACGCGCGTGCAGCTCCGTCTGGGCGATGTGCGCGGACGCCCGCTCCGCGACGGCGTGGAAGAGCAGCGTGTCCGCGTCGGAGAAGGCGAAGGCCGTGCGCGAGCCCATGTACGCCATGCCCAGGAGCCGCTCGCCGTCCATCAGCGGCAGGCCATACAACGCGCGCAGCCCCGCGCGGCGCAGCGGCCCCAAGAGGACGCGCGGGTCGGTGGCGGCCGAGCGGACGAAGAAGGGCCGCCGCTCCAGCGCCGCCAGCCCGCTCACGCCCTGGCCCACCGGCACGCGCAGGCCCTTCACCTCGTCCGTGCCCAGGCCCACCGCGGCGCGCACCACCAGCGCGTCGTCCTCCAGCAGCATCACCGCCGCGGTGTTCACGGTGAGCGCGGACTCCATCAGCCGGGTGAGCAGGCGCTCCAGGAGCGTCTCCATGTCCGGGTCGTCCAGCGTCGCCTCGGACATGCGGTCCAGCGTCTGGAGGATGCGCTGCTTCATGTCCCAGAAGAACGTCATCGTCCGGGTGACCACCCGGTCGAGCGTCTCCTCCAGCCGCGTGAGGTCGCCGGGCCGCAGCCGCTGCTCCAGCGCCTCCAGCCGGTGGAGGATGCAGCGGCGCAGCAGCGCGTACTCCTGGGCCACCTCGCCCAGGTTGAAGCCCGCGTCCATCCGGGCCGCGGCGTGCGCCGCCTCCAGGCGCTCGTCCAGCGCCTCCGGCCCCAGCTCCATCGCGTCCGCCAGCGCGGTGAGCAGCTCCGGCATGTGGTCGATGAGCCAGGGAGGGCGGGCGGCGTCGTTGCCGCCCAGGTCCCGCATCACCGCCTGCTGCCATTCCGTCAGCAGCGTGTCGTGGTTCGCGCGCAGGAACTCCGCCGCGGAGGGGCGAGGCCCGCTGCGCGCATGCTCATCCACGGAGTGTGAATCCGGCTCCTGCATCGCCAGTCTCCCCATGCCATCGCCCGGCCGCGCCGCCCCTCGCGCGAAGTCTGCGCACGGTGTGTCCGCCGCGCTTCGCCCCTGCGTCCACTGGAGGCCGCCGCCACGAGCCCTCGGCCGCCGGCTCCGGGCCAGGCCTCGGACGCACCGCCCGGCGCGCCGTTCACCTTCGTGCGCTCGGCCAGCCCTGGGGACGTTCGCGCCCCAGGGCATGCGCATGCTCGGGTAGGGTGGCCGTCAAAGCATGCCCACCCTCCTGCTCAACCGCTCCGCCGTGGCCCGCAACATCCAGGCGCTCCTGCTCCTGGACGACCTGCGCGAGGCCTTCCGCACCGACGCCCTGGCCCGCACGGTGGCCCCGCAGCGCGTGCGCGCGCCGCTGCACTCGTTGGGCACCGCCCTGGTGCTCTTCCCCGGCTGCGTGCCCGGCATCCCCGCGTACACGGTGAAGGTGCACGCGAAGTTCCCCGCGCAGAAGCCCGCCATCCAGGGCGTGGTGCACCTGCACGACCTGGTGACGGGAGGGCTGCTCGCGGTGATGGACTCCGGCCACCTCACCGCCGTGCGCACCGGCGTGGTGGGCGCGCTGGCCGCGGACGTGCTGGCCCGGCCGGACGCCACGCGCGTGGCGGTGATTGGCGCCGGCCGCCAGGGCGTGCTCCAGCTCAAGCAGCTGCGGCTGGTGCGCACGCTCAGCCAGGTGCGCGTCTACGACACCAACATCGCGCACGCGAACGCCTACGCGCAGCGCATGTACCAGGAGCTGAACCTGCCCGTGCGCGTGGAGACGTCCGTGGCGGATGCCGTCGCGGACGCGGACATCGTGGTGACGGCGACGTGGAGCCACCAGCCCTTCCTGCACGCGGGCATGGTGCAGCCGGGCACGCACATCACCGCGCTGGGCGCGGACGAGCCGGGCAAGGCGGAGCTGTCCCAGGACCTGCTCGAGCAATCGCTGTTCGTCTGTGACCACCGCGGCTTGAGCGTCTCCACCGGCGCGGCGGGCGCGGTGGGGCTCACGGAGGCCGCCATCCACGCGGAGCTGGGCGAGGTCCTCGCGGGCCTCAAGCCCGGGCGCACGTCCCAGGAACAGGTGACGGTGTTCGCCGGGGTGGGCCTGCCCTTCCAGGACCTGGCCACCGCCTGGCACGTGTACCAGTCGGCGACCGGCGACGAGGACGTGCCCACGCTCGACTTCAACGAGTAGCGCGGGCCGTCCGTCAGTCCGGCCTTCTTCAGGCCTTGGACAGCGTCTGGGAGAGGCGCACGGCCTCCTCGTGCAGGTCGGTGTCCTCCGCCAGCGGCATGGCGAGCACCTTCTGCACCAGCTCCTTCGCCTTCTGCTCCTGGCCCAGGCGCGCCTGCGCGAGCGCCAGGTTGAGCAGCGGCTCCGGGCGATCCGGGGCGCGGCGCACGGCCTCCTCCAGCACCGTCACCGCGCGCGGCAGGTGCGCGTTCGCCGGCTCCGAGGGGACGCGCAGCAGCAGCTGGCCCAGGTTGTTCGCCGCGCGCCAGCCATCCGGCGCCAGGCCCATGCCCTGCTCGTACGCGGCGATGGCCTTGTCGTACGCGGGCGGCTCCTGCGACTCGAAGCAGGTGGCCTCCGCCATCTTCAGCGACTCGCTGGCGACGCCCAGCGACGCCATGGTCTGGCACAGGTGCCGGGCCTGTTCGATTTGACCGCGCGCCAGCATCAGCTGCGCCAGGTTCGCCTGGGCGTCCGCGTCCTTCGGGCGCTGGGCCGCGAGCGCGGAGGCCGCCTGGTAGGACGTGCGCAAATCGCGCAGCGCCATGGACAGCACCGTCACGGACGCGAGCATGCGCGGCTGGTTGGGCACCGCCTTGAGGCCCTGCTCCAGCACCTTGCGCGCGTCCACCAGCTTCTCCTGGGCGGACAGCGCGTGCGACAGGCTCAGGTACGCGGGCACGAAGCGCGGCGCCAGCGTGAGGACCTCGCGCAGCGTGGCGAGGCCGGCGTCCGTCTGTCCCGCCTCCAGCTGCACCTGACCCAGCCGGTAGCGGAACACCGGGTTCTGGGGCGCCGCCTTCGCGGCCTGGGACAGGGCCTCCAGCGCCTGGGGCGCCTTGTCCTGCTTGATCAGCATCATGCCCTTGCCGAAGTGAGCCTCGGCGCGGTTGGGCTCCACCGCGAGCACGCCCTGGTAGGCCTTGAGGGCGGCGTCCAGCTGGCCCTTCTGGGCGGCGATGTTGGCGCGCACCAGGCCGGTCTCCGCCGTGGCGCCCTGGGCCTCCGCCTTGGCGAGCAGGCCCTCCGCCTGGGGCACCTTGTTCTCCACCAGCGCCAGCTTGGCCATCACCACCAGCGCGTCGCGGTGGTTGGGGTTCTTCGCGAGGAGCTTCTCGGCCTCGGCCTTGGCCTGGGCCACCTGACCCTGCGCGAGAAGGGTTTCCAGAGAGTTCATGATGGAAAGTGTCCCCCAGGGGGCGGGGGCTGTCGAGCAACGGGGAAAAAGGAAGGGCCTCGCCCGGATGGACGAGGCCCTGGGAAGAGCTTCAGGTGGGAGGCGGCCGGACGTGGCCTGCCACTACCACTTGCTCAGCACGTCCTTGATGCCTTCACCGACGTTCTTGATGCCCTCGCCGACGTTCTTGATGCCCTCGCCGACGTTCTGCACCGCGTTGCCCACGCCCTCGACGGCGGCCTTGGCGGCGTCGCCCACCTTGCCCACGTCGACGGAGAAGCCGAACTCCAGGCTGGCGCCGATGCCCAGCGCCGCGCCCACGTCGAAGTTGGCGGACAGCTTGCCGTCCTTCAGGCCGACGTTGGCCTCGAACTCCACGCCGATACCGGCGAAGGCTTCCGCGCCGGCCGTGACGGTCGCGGGCCCAATCTCCTGGGTGACTTCCGCGCTGGCGCGGGCGCCGGCGAAGGCCTCACCGTGCACGGAGGCAGCGGCCTGGCCGTGCAGCGGATCCAGCACCACCTGGCCCGTGGCGGTCGCCTCGGCGCCCACGTTGCCCTCGGCGCCCCACTCGGAGCGGCCCAGCGCCGTGTCCGCGTGGCCTTCCACGGAGCCGCGCACCAGGTCGGCGCGCACGTCCACGGAGCCTTCCGCGCCAATCTTGCCGTGCAGCGGGTCGATGGAGACGTTGCCCTGCGCGGACACGTCCGCAGTCAGCGCCTGGCCTTCCACCGTGTTGTGGAAGTTGCCGTTCACGTCACCGGAGGTGTGGGAGCCGGAAGCCGCGGTCCAGCTCTTGTTCCACTCACCGGAGGCCACCGTCTGGTCGAAGCGGCTGGTCTCCAGCTGCTTCTGGATGTCCGTCGTGGTGTTGGGGTTGGCCTGGTTGCTGGTGGTGACGCGGTTGCCCTGCACGCCGCGGTTCAGGTCGATCGTCGCCTCGCCCTGGGCCCGGTTCTGCGTCTGGGCCTGCACCTCGCGGCGCACCTGCGTCCCGTTGGCCGGGGCGGGCGTCGTGGGGTTCCGGAACACGGGGCGGTAGCGGTTGGTCTCGATGGCCATGGAAGGGGGCTCCGGCGGGCGCGATGCGCGGTGGGAAATCTTGTGACTTGAGAGAGTATCGAGGGCGCGCCTGAGAAAGTTTCCGCTCCTCTTTTTTCTTTCTGATCCGCCGCGCCCTCAGGGTTCGGATCTCCCGGGAGCCAGGATTCCCTCGGGATCGAACGCCGCCTTCAGCCGCTTTCGCACCTCCGCGGAGTCGTCTCGCACGGGCGGTGCGGCGTCCTGCGCCTGGAGTCCGGCTCGGGTCAGGTGGTACCCGGCGTCCGCCAGCTCGCGGGTGAGGGCGCGGTAGCAGGCCTGGGCGCGGGCGTCCTCGCCGCGGACGTCCCGGTCATAGGCGAGCGCTGCGACGAGGTAGACGCAGCGCGGGGAGTGGGCGAGGAGCGCCAGGTTGGGTTCGAACCCGAAGAGGCGGGGGACGCGGTCGGCGATGTCCGTGGCGCGCTTCGCCTCCGGGCCGGTGAAGGGGACGGCGACGGAGCACCAGATGAAGCCGCAGCGGTCGCGGTCCGGGTGCGGGTCCTCCGGCTTGGGGGTGCGCTTGCGCCAGTAGGCCATGGCGAGGTTGGTTTCGGTGGGGACGCCCTGGAGCGTGCCCTCGCCGAAGGGGGCCACCGGGCCGAAGGACAGGGGGCGGAAGGCGCCTTCCACGGCGCGGGCGAGCCGCTTCTCCAGCAAGGCGCCCATCTCCGCGTCCGGGGCGATGAGGGTGCCGCTGATGGCCCAGCGGCCAAAGCCCTCGCGGAGCTTCTCGCGGGCCCAGTCCGGCAGCGGCGCCCGGCCCACGGAGGGGTAGGGGAACTGCTGGGTGATGCTGTAGGCCTTGATGTCGTTCCAGAAGAAGAAGCTGCCCTTGAGCGTGCCGTCCAGGGCCAGGGCCTGGAGCCGGTCCACCATGTCCCAGAGCTGGGCGTCGTCGTTCACGGCGCAGAAGAAGTCGCGCAGCCAGGGCTGTTTGCGCGCCAGCCAGAACGTCATCCGCGTCACCACGCCCAGTGACGATTGGCTGAAGAGGCCGTCCAGCACCGGGCCCAGGCCCCAGCGGAACACAGGGGCGGAGCGGGCGCCGGGGAAGCGCGCGTGGCCCGTCTCCACGCGCTCGCCCGTGGGGAGCACGGCCTCCAGCGCGCACACGTGCTGGAAGATGTCCGCGTTGGGACCGGCCCCGTCGCCGCGCTCCAGCGCGTTGCCCACCATGCTCGCGTCCGGCGACCCGCCGATGGTGGTGATGAACGTGGAGGAGCCCTTGTCTCGCAGGTACTCGTAGGCCTGGCGGAACGTCACGCCCGGCTCCACGGTGAGGTACGCGAGCTGCTCGTCGTGCGCGAGGATGCGGTTCATGCGCCCCAGGTCCAGCAGCACGCTGCCGTCGCCGGGCGGCACGCGCGAGCCGTAGCCCCAGTTGCGGCCGGCGCTCACCGGGTACACCGGCACGCGGTGCTCGCTCGCGATGCGCAGGCACGCCTGCACCTGCGCCGTGTCCGCCGGCCGCACGATGGCGGGGATGCGCTGGGTGGTGGCGAAGGTGGCCGTCTGGGCGGCCTCCAGCGCTTCGGTGTCCAGGATGACGTGCGCTTCGCCCACGGCCTCCCGCCACGCGGCCAGGGCCGCTCGCAGGTCACCGGGGTGGGTGGGGGCCTTCGCTTCGGTCTCGCTCACGGGGCCGCAGTATGCCCGCGCGGGCGTCCCCCCGCTGGCTCCCCGGACGGCGAGCGGGCGGGCGGGCCCCGGGAAAGGAGGGTCGCCGGGTGGACACCGGCCGTGGTCGCTCCCTGCCGCGTGTTCATCTTCGGCGTGGGGAGGTGTTCATGGTCGGCTTCATCAATTCGCGCTACGGACGGTGGATTCGGATTCTGGCGGGCACGGGCCTGGTCCTGGGCGGGCTGGGCACGGGCACGCCCCGGGGCGCGGTGGTGGCGCTGACGGGCCTGCTGCCGCTGCTGACCGGCGCGCTGGATTTGTTCCCGTTGGGGCCGCTGATGGGCCTGCCCGTGAAGGGCGCGGACGTGCGGCGCGCGCTGGGGCAGCCGGAGGACGCACCGCTGCTCGACCTGGCGCACGACGGGGGGCGCTCTCCCTACGCGCCCCCCAGCACGCTGCTGCACTAGCTACTTCGTGCTCACCTGGAAGGGGATGCCGAGCGAACCGAACGGCTCCCCCGTCTCCGCGTCCACCAGGTTCAACTGGAGCGTCACCGCGTTCTCGCGGTGGGCCACGCCCTGGAAGTAGAGGAAGCCCTCCTGCGTGCCGCCGGGCTCCAGCGTGCCCTCCGGCAGTGCGTTGTTGAGCATGTCCGCGGTGGGCAGCGGCGGATCGTAGTAGTACGGCGCGCCGTAGAAGGAACTGCCCCAGCCCCAGGGCCCGCCGTACC
>NZ_RAWP01000187.1:0-9494 GCF_003668935.1 Corallococcus sp. AB032C
GGGCAGGGCGGGGCGGGGCCGTGATAAAGGGCCGGGCGTGCGTACCTTCTGCATCCGGTGTCTGCGTCCTGAAAGCGCGTGCTACTGCGCGCATGTCCCCCAGCTCCAGACGCGCACGCGCGTGGTGTTCCTCCAGCACCCGCGGGAGCGGCGCGTGGCCATTGGCACGGCGCGCATGGCGCACCTGTCACTGACCAACTCGGAGCTGCACCGGGGCGTGGACTTCACCGGCCACGCGCGGCTGGAGGAGCTGGCGAAGAACCCCGAGCGCGTCGCGGTGCTCTTCCCGGGCGAGGACGCCATCTCCGTGGAGGAGGCACAGGCGAACCCTCCAGAGACGCTCATCGTCGTGGACGGTACCTGGCCGCAGGCGAAGAAGGTGGTGATGCGCAACCCGGTGCTCGCGGCGCTGCCGCGCATCGGCTTCGTGCCGCGCCGCCCGAGCAACTACCGCATCCGCGCGGAGCCGGCGGACCACTGCGTCTCCACCATCGAGGCGGTGGCGGAAATCCTCGGCCAGCTGGAGGGCAAGCCCGAGTACTTCGACCGCATGCTGGGCGCGTTCGAGTTCATGGTGGACACGCAGCTGGAGCGCCAGGAGACGCGCACCGGGCCCAACCGCCGCCGCATCTACAAGGGCGAGTGGCGCCCGCCGCTGGAGCTGCGCTCGCTGGCGGATGCCGCGGACCGGCTGGTCCTCTTCTACGCGGAGGCGAACGCGCACCCGCTGGAGGCGGGCATCCCGCCGGAGCTGGTGCACCTGGTGGCGGTCCGCTACGCCACGGGCGAGCGCTTCGAGGCGGTCATCGCGCCGGAGCAGCCGCTCGCGTACAGCACGTCGCTGCACGTGGAGCTGCCGGAGGAGGAGCTGCGCGCCGGTGAACCGCGCGCCGATGCGCTGGCCCGCTTCGAGGCGTTCCTGCGCCCGGACGACGAGCTGACGGTGTGGACCTCGTTCGCCCTGGACCTGCTGTGGAGCAGCGGCCTGACGCGCAGGGCCGCGCGCAACGTGCGGCTGGTGACCGCGCGGGCGCTCAAGGGCAAGGCGGGCGGCGTGGAGCAGGCGGTGGAGCTGCTCAAGGCGCCGGAGGTGGCGACGTGGGCCCGGGGCCGCGCGGGCCGCCGCATCAACGCACTGGAGGCCGTGACGCGTGAGCTGGTGGCGCGTGGCAACGCGACCGAGCCGCCCGCGAAGCTGCCGCGCACCGGCTCCGAGGGCTGAAGGCGGCTACTGGCCCAGGCGCGCGGTGCCGACGCTGGCGTTCAGCGTCGTGGAGCCGGCGCGCCAGGGACGGGCCTGCTCGCGGACCCAGCGGCCCATCCGGGCGATGAGGTAGCAGCCCACCAGCAGTGCCACGGAGGTACCCAGCGCCGCCGCGATGCCCAGCCGGGGACCGATGCGCTGCGCGAGGCCCGCGATGTCCGCCCAGCCGTACACCACCGGCAGGTGCAGCACGTAGATCCACAGCGACAGCCGTCCCAGCGGCGCAAGCAGGCCGCTCACACGCTGCGGCAGCAGGTTCACGACGCCCATCACCAGCAGGCCCTGCGCCACGCGGTACATCACCATCGTGGGACTGGTGGGCGTCCACTCCACGGGCACCCAACGGGTGAGCGCCAGCAGCGCTCCGCCCAGCGCGAGCAGTGAGAAGCCCTGCGGCAGGCCCGGCTTGAGCAGGTGAAGGGCGTGCGCGGCGAACGCGCCCGCGAAGAAGAAGCCCGCCCAGGGGAAGAACGGGAAGCGGCTGCCCTCCCCATTGCCAATGAACTGCTGCAGCGGCACCGGCAGGTGCGCGCCCGCGTCCCACATCCCGACGCTCGCCAGGGGGATGCCCACCGCCAACCCGCCCAGCAGCAGCGCCCGGGCGCCCCGGTGCGGCGTCACCACCAGCGCCATCGCGCCCAGGAGCAGCGCCGCGCCAATGCACTGGAGCGCGTCGAACTGGAACACCTTGCGCAGCATGGCGTCGGAGAAGCCCAGCTCGCGCACCGCGCCCCAGCCCGGCCAGTGCAGCAGGTAGCCCAGGAAGAGCAGCAGCAGCGCGCGGCGGAACCGGCGGCCAAAGGAGTCCTTCGCGGCACCCGGCTTCGTGCCCAGCGCCATCACCACCGCCCAGCCGCTCACCAGCAGGAACAGCGGCGCGGTGATGCCCCGGACCTTCCAGTACTCCTGGATCCACGGGTGGTCCCGGAACGCGGGCGCCAGCAGCGCGTCCAGCGTGTGACCCATCACCATGGCGAGCACGGCCAGTCCTCGCGCGCCATCCAACGCGGGGTGCCGGGTCTGCCGGAAGTTGAGAGAGGGACCGAAGCCTTTCAAAACGGTCCGAGCATAAGCTCACGTGCGGGCCTCGTCTCCAAAACGCACCAACCGTGGGGGTCGGCAGGCGTGGAAACGCGCCGGATTTTCACTCTCAGCCCAGGTCGCGTCCCGTGCGGAGGATGCTACAGGATGGATGCATGTCCGCCCGTTCCACGCTCGCCGCCCTCGTGCTCCTCGCCGTTCCGGCCTCTGGCCGCGCCGCGTCCGGTGATGACTGGTTTGGCAGCGACAAGCCCAAACACTTCGCGGCGTGCGCGGCGGCCACGGGCGTGGGCTACGGGGCCGGCGCCGTCCTCTTCGATTCACCGGGCGCGCGTGCGCTCACCGGCGTGGGACTGGGATTGGGCGTGGGGTTGGGCAAGGAGGTGTACGACAAGGCTCGCGGCAGCGTCTTCTCCGTGAAGGACCTGGCGTGGGACACCGCTGGCACCGCGACGGGGCTACTGGCCTCGTTCCTCGTGGACCGGTTCATCACCGAGGTGCTCCTGCCCCCCCGGAGCGTCGCCGTCGCCGGGCGTGGCGGAGGGAGCGTCCGGGCGCGCGCGGCGCTCCACGAACTTCAGCAGCAGGTCGCGCTGCAGCCGGGGCTCCACCAGCAGCAGGCGGCCTTCGGGATCATCGGAGTCGGAGACGAGCACGGTGACCTGCCGGCGCGGGCACTGGTTCATGCATCCGGTGGGCGTGACGCGCACCTGGCCGGCGAGGCCCTTCTCGGCCAGCTCCCCCTGGAGCCAGCGTGGCAGGTCCTGCCCTCCGCTCCGGGCGCTCTTCGTCAGGCACTTGCGGCAGACGAGCACGTCCACCTCCCGCCCCTTGCCGCCCGCGTCTCCATCCTGCATCCGCCGTCCTCCGTGGCGCCCCGCTTCCTGGCGGATGCGCCACTGCGTGTAACCGAGACCTTGAAGAAGAGGTAGCGGCGCGGGGATTGTTCCGCAGAAGGCTCGGGCCGCGTCCGCCGGGCCGCCGTCCGGGCAGGCGCTGCCAGACTGATGGAATGGGAAAGGCCGCGCCGTGGGTGCGACGTTCTGTCGCGACGCCAGCCGCCCGGGGCACTGGTACGGTGCGCTCCGCGCCGCATCCGGGAGGCTCTTCACATGACGCGAAATCGATTGCTGCTCGGGTTCACCCTGTCTGTGATGGGAACGGGCTTGTTCGCCGGTTGTGAGCGCTCCCCAGACAAGGCTCCGGAGGCGAAGCCGGCCGCGCCCGCTCCCGTGGCGGAGCAGGCTCCGAAGCCCACGGCACCGGATGCCGCGGCGGTGGCGAAGCTGGCGTCGCACTTCTTCCAGGCGCCTCGCAACCAGGCGCCGCTGCCCGACGACACCGCGGAGCAGGTGGCCCTGGGGCGCATGCTCTTCCACGAGCCCCGCCTGTCGAAGAACCACGACGTGTCCTGCAACAGCTGCCACGGACTCGACACCTTCGGCGTGGACAACAAGGCGCTGTCGGAAGGTCACAAGAAGCAGAAGGGCAGCCGCAACTCGCCCACCGTCTACAACGCGGCCCATTACATCGCGCAGTTCTGGGACGGGCGCGCCGCCACGCTGGAGGCCCAGGCGGAAGGGCCGATGATGAACCCGGTGGAGATGGCCATGCCGGACGCGAAGCGCGTCGAGGCCACGCTGTCCTCCATCCCCGAGTACAGCACGCGCTTCCGCACCGCCTTCCCCAAGGGGGGCAAGCCCGTCACGCTGGCGAACGCCGCCCGGGCGCTGGCCGCCTTCGAGCGCACGCTCACCACGCCGTCGCGCTTCGACCGCTTCCTCGCGGGGGAGCACGTGGCCCTGAGCGCGCAGGAGCAGCGCGGCCTGGAGGCCTTCGTCACCACCGGCTGCACCACGTGCCACAACGGCCCGGCGGTGGGCGGCTCTTCGTTCCAGAAGCTGGGGCTGGTGGAGGCGTACCCGGCCCTCACGGACGCGGGCCGCTTCGACGCGACGAAGAACGAGGACGACCGGGGCTACTTCCGCGTGCCCACCCTGCGCAACGTGGAGATGACCGGGCCCTACCTGCACGACGGAAGCGTGAAGGACCTGCCCACCATGGTGCGCCTGATGGGCCGCTACCAGCTGGGCCGCACGCTGAAGGACGGCGAGGTGGACGACCTGGTGGCCTTCCTCAAGAGCCTCACGGGCGAGCTGCCCCCCACCGAGCGCATCTCAGCGCCGCCCCTGCCCCCCAGCACGAAGCGCACGCCCAAGCCGGACCCGTCGTAGCTTGCAGGAAACGTCGCGCCCCGCCCGGCGGGTGCTAAACCCTCGCGTCCATGACCTTCTTCTTCCATCTCCACTCGGGTCTTCGCTACCTGGTGCTGTTGTCCGGTGTCATCGCGCTCGCGTTCTTCGCGTTCGCGGTCGCCACGAAGCGCCCGTTCGACAAGGTGGGGCGCATCATCGGCGCGTCCTACTCCGGCTTCATGCAGCTGCAGTTGCTCGTGGGCATTGGCGTGCTGCTGACGCGCGGGTACTACCCGGCGCTCATCGGGCACATCGTGATGATGATCCTCGCGGTGGGCGCCATCCAGGGCCCCCTGTCCGCGAACCGCCGGCGCACGCCGCCCGGCTACGTGCTGCCGCTGGTGGGCACGCTGGTGTCGCTGGCGCTCGTGGTGGGTGGCATCCTGGCCATCCGCCCGGGGCTGTTCGTCTCCACCGCGTTCTAAAGCGCGCGGGTGAGGGAGCGAAGCGGCTGGGGTCTCCAGCCGCCTCGCCAGGCCTCCGCTAGCGACGGGCGCGCCGGCGCAGGGCCAGGGGCACGAGCAGCCCGAGGAGCGCGGGCAGCAGGCCAGGGCTCGCGGTGCAACCGCCGTCATCCTCGTCCGGCGGCTCCTGCTCCGGGCCCGGGCCCGCGTCCGGAACGACGCCCGCGTCCGTGGTGCCGGTGCCCGCGTCCGTGCCGGTGCCCGCATCCACGCCGGTGCCCGCGTCCGTGGTTCCGCCGGTGCCCGCGTCCGTGCCGCCGCCCGTGTTCGCGGGGCAGTCACCCAGCGAGTGCTCCAGGGCTCCCAGCGTGGCCGAGGCGGGCCGGGCGCGCGCGCAGAAGTCCTCCGGCGCCAGCGTGTTCCTCGGGGCCGCGCCGATGAGCGACGACACGTCGCCCTTGACCGTCAGGTCCCCCTTGAGCGGCGCCACGTACCAGGACGCGAACGTGTTGGTGGCCACGTTCGAGCGGTTCGTGCTCTGGGTGCCGGTGGCGCTGTCACGGTTGCGGATGACGCCCGTCAGGACGTTGCCGATGGCCTCGCCGGTGGACTCGGCGTAGCGGTAGTCCACGCCCGTCGTGCCGACGAACGTGTTGAACAGCACGCGCGTGTTCGCGGCCTTGTTCAGGTACACCGCGACGTCCGAGCAGTTCGCCACGATGTTGTCGCGGATGATTCCGTCCTTGTGCTCCGGCGAGCACGGCACGGTCGGGTCGAAGGCTGGCGCGCAGAACTCGTTCCCGGTTCCGCCTCCGCCAAACGACAGACCGATGCGCGTGTCCCCCGCGGGCTGGTCCTTCACGCACAGGACGCGGTTGCGCTCGAAGAGGCCGCGGTTGCCGCCGCTCTTCATGAAGGCGCCGTAGGAGATGCCGCCCTGCTTGGAGAAGTCATGCAGTTCGTTGTCGCGGACCACCCAGTCGTCGCCCGTGTCGATGTTCAGCTTGGTGACGGGCGTGCCCGTCGCGCGCGCGTGCGTGTCGTAGATTTCGTTGTTCTCGATGAGGCCCCGGTGCGGGATCTCCCACACGCCGCCGGCGTTCTTCGACGCGTTCACCTTGAGCTGCGCGTTGAAGTCGCGCACGCGGCTGTTGCGCAGGACGAAGTTCTCCGCGTGGCCGGTGACGTGGAAGGCGTGCTCACAGGTCTGGTCGTTCGCGCAGATGCCCTCCACCGTGAGCCCGTCGAAGGTCCAGTACCGGCCGGACACCTTGAAGCCCTCCTGCGCGTTGAAGCGCACGACGGCCGCGTGGCGGTTCTTCGCGCGCACGATGATGGGCGCGGCCTGGGTGCCCTCCGCGGCGCAGTTGAGGTTCGCGTTGACGGTGTACGTGCCGTCCTCCAGGACGAGCTCATCCCCGGCCTTCGCGGACGAAAGCGCGGTCTGGAGGTCGGCCACGGTGGAGATGCTCTTCACGGCCGCGCCACCCGTCAGAGGCAGCAGGAGCAGGGCGAGGGAGACGGTTCTCAAGGGGGGACTCCCGGTACGAAGAGAAAGGGGGGCGCTGACGTTACCGGATCCCCACGCAGGGCAGGCTGCCGGGCGTGCGCAGGCATTCCGGGCGCTAGGGGATCCGCATCCGCGTGAACACTTGTCCTCTCATGGCTCGCCAATCCAGAGGCTCGCGACGGGGACGCTCCATTCTCACGGTGTCAGCGCTCGCGGGGGTACTGCTCACGGCTCCGGGCGCGTTCGCGCTGCCTTCCCAGGGACAGTCGCTGCCCGAGTTCTCCGCGCGCGACCTGACGAACGGGAAGCACGCGAGCGAGGAGTTGAAGGGCCGTCCCACGCTGCTGGTCGTCATCACCAACAAGGACGCGGGCGCCCAGATGCGCGGATGGTTCGACGCGGCGGACCAGCACGTCTCGGACTCGGTACACCGCCAGTCGCTCCTTGCCCTCAAGCTGCCGTTCTTCGTCAGCGAGGGCACCGCGCGCGGCAAGGCGAAGGGCCAGGTGCCTCAGTCCTACTGGCAGGACACCTGGCTGGACAAGAACGGTGACATGGCCAAGGCCCTGGGCCTCTCTCCCAGCGAAACCCCCTATGTCCTGGCGCTGGACGCGGAAGGACGGGTGCTGGCCAGCGTCCACGCCACCGCGGACTCGCAGGAAGCGCGGACCATCTGGTCCGCGCTCCGGTGACGCGGGAAGGCTAGTAGCGCCCGCCGCTGTCGAGGATGGCCTGCAGCTGCTGCTTGTCGTTGGAGAAGGGGAACGCCTGGTACAGCTGGTAGCCGTTCTGCGGATCCAGCAGCGTGGGCCGCATCAGGCGCACCACCTCCAGCTTGTCGTTGGAGAAGTTGAACTGCCCCAGCACGGACAGGATGTGCGTCACGAGGAAGTTCTCGTTCGGGGCCACCTGGGACAGGATGCGCAGCTTCTCGCGCGGGAAGGACTCGCGCACCATCGCCGCGGTGATGTTGCGGAACTGCACGTCCGAGATGGGCCGGACGACCGGCGGCGGAGGGGGCGGCAGCGGCGCCGGGTGGTTGACCACCACCGGCGCGGCGGCGTCCACGTACTCGCTCAGCTTGTCCAGCTCCTCCATGGCGTTGCGAATGCTCTCGCGGCCCTTGGAGTCCTTCGTGCGGGACATCGCGTCGCGCAGCGCGTTCTCCAGCCGGTTGATGCGACGCTCCACCTGCTCACGGTCGACGACGACCTGGTTGCGCGAGGGCACCGGCATCGGCATCGGCTGCGGCATCGGTCCCGGGCGCGGCGTGGACTGGCCCGGGGGCGGCGGGCGGCGGAACTCGGCGCCGCCAGAGATGGTGACTGATTCCGCCGTTGTGGGCGCCGTCTGGGCCAGGGCCGCGGCGGAGGAGAGCAGGACGACGGCGAGGGTCAGGGCCTTCATGGTGTGCATCCTTGGGGGTGTTCGTGCTTCGTCCCATCTGACGGGCAAGAAGGCCGCTCATTCAAGCCCCCTCCCATCTTCCCCAGGAAGGCCCTGCCGTCAGGGCGGCTCAGCCTCGCTTGGAGACGACCTGTCCGTCGGCGCCAATCTCGTAGACGAGCGGCACGCCGGTGGCGAGCTCCAGGCCCACCACCGTCTCTCCGGACAGCTTGTCCAGGCGCATCACCAGGGAGCGGTTGGAGTTGCCGTGCGCCACGACGAGCACGTTCTTGCCCTGGCGCAGGTCGCCCGCGATGGCCCGGTCGAAGAAGGGCAGCACGCGCTTGGCGGTCATCTCCAGGGACTCGCCGTTGGGGGGCGGCACGTCAAAGGAGCGGCGCCAGACGTGGACCTGCTTCTCGCCGAACTCCTTGGCGGCGTCCGCCTTGTTGAGGCCCTGCAGGTCGCCGTAGTGGCGCTCGTTGAGGGCCGCGTCGCGGATGACGGGTGGGGTCTGCCTCAGCGCCTCCAACAGGATGGCCAGCGTCTGCTGCGCCCGGCTGAGGGCGGAAGTGTAGGCGACGTCGAACTTCACGTCCTGGAGGGCGTCGGCGGCCTTGCGGGCTTCGGCGCGGCCCTGCTCGGTGAGGGGCACGTCCACGAAGCCGGTGAAGCGGTTCTCAAGGTTCCAGAGGGACTGACCGTGACGGACGAGGGCGAGGATGGGCATGGCCTCCCTGCTAGCCCAACCGGGGGCGGGGGGAAAAGAGGCAAGCCCCGTCCACCCGCCCGTCCCGTCGTCTTGCGGCCACGCTTCAAGGCGCGTCAGCCGGTGGCCTCGGTCTCCTGCTGGAGGCGCTCGCAGACGGCGGCCACGGCGCTCAGCGTGTTGAACAGGTCCACCATTCCCACCTGGAGGCCCAGGTCGTCCTCGATGCGGTTGGCCAGCATCGTGGCCAGCAGCGAGTTGCCCCCCACCTCCAGGAAGTGGTCCTCCGGCCGCACGGCGTCCACCCCCAGCAGCTCCTGCCAGTACCCGGCCAGCCGCGCCTCCATGGGCGAGGGGACTGCGCTCTGTGTGCTCATGGTGGGCTGCTCCGGATTCTGGATTTGCTGCAAATTGAGGAAAATAGAACTACCGCGTCAAGGCTGACCGCGCCAGGGCGAGCAGGCGGGCTTCGGCGTCCCCCGGTTTTCGGGCTTCCCTGGCAGGCTCGGGAGCCATGGACCACGCGAACGAGGCCGCAACGGACGCCGGGGACGAGGACGCGCCCATGGCGGTGGCGGTGGTGGGGTTGGCGCTGCGCTTTCCGGGGGCGGAGGACGCGCGCCAGTACTGGCGCAACCTGGTGGGCGGGGTGGACTCCATCACCCGGCTGGACGCGGCGGGCCGGGAGCGGCTGGGGTTGCCGCAGGGCGATGAGTGGATCACCGCGGCGGGGGTGCTGGAGGACGCGGAGGGCTTCGACGCGGCGTTCTTCGGGTACCCGGCGCGTGAGGCGGAGCAGATGGATCCGCAGCACCGGGCGCTCCTGGAGTGCGCGTGGGCGGCGATGGAGTCCGCGGGGTACGCGCCCCGGGGGCAGCCGATGCGGGCGGCGGTGTACGCGGGGGCAGGCTTCACGACGTACGGG
>NZ_RAWP01000188.1:0-9014 GCF_003668935.1 Corallococcus sp. AB032C
GCCGTCCGGGGCGGGGAATGGGTACTACTGGAAAGATGGGCTAGAGTTGTTCCCAGCCGTCTTTCCTCTCCTCTCCGGAGCGAAACCGCAATGTCCCAGCAAGCCCCTGGCAAGAAGCGTGGTCTGTCCCGTCCCGTGGAAGTCGTCCGCGCGGAGCTCCTCAAGGATCCCGAGACGAAGCGCATCGCGGATGCCGTGGGCATGAAGCTGGAGGACTACGTCGAACTGGTGCTCGAGTACGCGCAGGACAAGGACAAGGAGCCCATGCTCAACGTCGTGTCCGACGAGGAGCTGAAGGCGAACGGCTTCCCCGTGCACACGGTGGAGGAGGTCGGTGAGTTCCTGGTCGCGGGCGCCAAGGGTGAGCTGCCCGGTCAGGGCAACCCCTTCGCCAAGTCCGAGTTCGAGGCCAGCAAGGGCGGCACCGCCGGCAAGCCGAGCCTGAACCCCGCGGCCGAGGGCGCCCCCCAGACGCCGCAGGACGAGGCGAAGCGCCAGGAGCTGCTGGAGCAGATGAAGAAGGGCGGCGGCGGAACCCGCGGCTGAGGTCGCCCGGAATCCCCGTGAAATAGATCGGAAAATGGGGAGGAAACATTTTCCTCCCCCCTCCGAGAATCCTTTTGAAGCTTCACTGCGGCACACACTCTCCAAACCAGATTCAGTAGGGGGTTTCACCATGGGCGGCATCGGCAAGGTTGTCAGCAGCGTCGCGAAGACGGTCTCCAACATCGCTGGCGGCGTCGCGAACATCGCGGGCAAGGCGCTGAACTTCGTGCAGAACCCCATGGGCGCCATCACCGGCGGCCTGAAGGGTCTCGCCGGCGGCCTCCTGGACAAGCTCCCGTTCGGCCTGGGCAAGCTGGCGAAGCCGTTCGTGGACAAGTTCATCGACTCCGGCGCGTCCCTGCTCGCCAAGGGCCCCCTGGCCGGTCTGTCCCAGCTGACCAAGTTCGCCCCCACCGTGAAGTCCATCGCGGACATCGCGACCACCGTGAAGCAGGGCGCGGACCAGGTCGGCGCGCTGGCCTCCCAGCCCGCGCAGCAGAACGTGCAGAACCTGTTCGCCCACGCGCAGGCTGCGCTGACCAACTGAGTTCCCCGCTGAAGCTGGCGTGACTCATGCACGAAGGCCGGTACTCACCGCGAGGTGGGGGCCGGCCTTTCGGCTTTGCGGGCCAACGCCGCGCGAGGCACGAGGGTCGGTCCTCCGTCCGTCATGGGCGGGGCGCCGGCCCTTCGGTTTTGAAGGCTCCGATGTCGGCTCTGTTACGGGCTTTGGAAGTCCGGGTGGGATGTGACCCGGAATGACGCACCCGTAGTATGGGCGCGATCAGGAAGCGGCGCGGCTCAGCCCTCTTCGCGGGTGATGCGGAAGGCGTCGGTCTCCAGCTTCTGGGTCGCCTCGGGGTCCGCGCTGTCGTAGTAGCCGCGAATCTCTCCGGTGCCGTCCACCAGCACGAAGTGGGTGCCATGGAAGATGGAGAGCAGGTCGTCCTCGGGGGCGCCGGCCTCGCGGCCCATGCTGATCTTGAAGCCCTGGACGATGGTGTCCTTGAGGGTGGCGTAGTCGCCGGTGAGGAAGTTCCAGCGGGTGAAGTCCGCCTGGTACTTCTTCCCGTACTCGGCCAGCCGCTCCGGGGTGTCGTAGGCCGGATCCACGGAGAAGGACACCAGCTGGAGATCCGTCCCCAGCTTCGAGGTGTGCTCCTGCACGCGCGCCATCTTCTGCGTGAAGACGGGGCAGACGGTGGGGCAGCGGGTGAAGATGAAGTTGGCGATGAACGGGTGGCCGCGGAGCTGCTTCAACCCGAAGGGCTGTCCGTCCTGCCGCGTGAAGGTGAAGTCCTGCAGCGCGCCCAGGCGGGGCGGCGGCTGGGAACGGCCCTGCACCAGGTCGTGGACCGCCACCCCCATGAAGCCGAGCGACGCCACGGCGATGCCCGCCCAGACCCAGGAGCGGCGGACGGGACGGGAGCGGGGTGCGGCGGACGGGGAGGGCGATTCGACGGACATGCGTCGGCACGTACGGCATCAGCGGGGGGCGCACAAGCGCCGGGCCTGACGGGGTAGGGGCTGGCCGCATGCGAGGCATGAGGGAGAGTGGCCGCTTCGCGGCGGGCAGGGTGCGCCTTGAGGGGACGTTGGGTGCGTGCTAGCCCGGAGGTCGTGGCCCATGCCCTCTTCCAGCCCCCGGGTGGACGCACTTCGCCGGGCAGGTGGGGAGGCTTCCGGTCGCTGGCGGGGTCCGGGCCGTGGCTCGGACTCATCGGAGGGCTGGTGCCGGCGGCGGTGTTGGCGTGCCCCTCGTGCACGGCCCGTGCGCCGGAGTCTCCCGGCGGGGCGGGCGAGCTGCTGCTGGCGCTGATGCTGGTGCCCTTCGCGCTGGTGGGCGTGGGGCTCTGGGCGGCCTGGCGGGCGGGGCGAGATGCGCCGGGAGCAGAGCGGGCTTCGGCCCCCGTGGAACAGGAGCACCCGTGATGGCGGAGTCCCCGGCGTTATCCCCGTCGTCCCCGAGCGACGTCGCGCCGCCGGATGCGCAGGCGCCCCTGGCGGTGCCGCCCGCGCGTGGTGCCTGGAGCCTGGCGCCGCCGGAGAACGCGAGCGCGACGGGCGACCGCATCGACGCGCTGCTGGCCACGAGCCATGGCTTCGACCTGGCGCTGGCGGCGGTGATGCTCGGGTGGATGTTGCTGGCGGTGGTGCGCTTCCGGGGCGCCCGGAAGGTGGCGCCGGACGGGGGCACGCGTCGCTCGCGGGCGTGGGTGCTGGGGCTGGCCCTGGGCGTGTTCGGCGTGGTGGACGGGACGCTGTTCCTGGGCTCCCAGGGCTACCTGAACGACGTGCTCTGGAACTTCCGCGTCCCCACGGAGGATCCGCGCACGGTGCGCATCCAGATCAACGCGCACCAGTGGTCGTGGGAGGCGCGGTACGCGGGCGCGGACGGGGCGTTCGGCACGAAGGACGACGTGGTGACGTGGAACGACCTGCGCGTGCCGGCGGACGTGCCCGTCTGGGTGCAGCTGGTCTCCACGGACGTGGTGCACGGATTCTCGCTGCCAGCCTTCCGAGTGAAGCTGGACGCCATTCCGGGCCGCGTGAACCAGACGTGGTTCCAGGCCGCTCGCGAGGGTTCGTGGGAGGTGGCCTGCTACCAGCACTGCGGCACCAGTCACTACCGGATGCGCGGCATGCTGACGGCGCTGTCCCCGGAGGCGTACGCGGCGTGGCTGCACGAGGCGAGCCTCAAGGCGGTGCAGGGCTACGACCCGGATGACACCGCGGCCCACTGGGGCTGGGTGTGGAGGACGCCATGAAGGCGGGGGCGCTGCTGAAGTCGCTCTGGACGACGGACCCCCAGCGCGTGGCGCGGCAGTACCTGTGGGGTGGGTTCCTGTTCCTGCTGGTGGGCGGCCTGCTGGCCATGCTCATCCGCTTCCAGTGGGCGTGGCCCGGGCAGCCGGTGCCGGGGCTCGCGTGGGTGCTGCCCGAGTCGAAGGGCGCGCTCACTCCGCCCACGTACACGGCCGTGTTCACGATGCACGGCCTGTTGATGATCTTCTTCGCGGTGACGCCGCTGCTCTTCGGCGCGCTGGGGCACTTCGTGCTGCCGCTGGCCATTGGCTCCAGGCAGATGGCGTTCCCCCGGCTGTCGCCGCTCGGCTTCTGGGCCTACGCGGTGGGCGGCGCGCTGATGCTGGTGTCGTTCGTGGTGCGGCTGGGGCCGGCGAGCGCGGGGTGGACGTCGTATCCGCCGCTGGCGACGCCCGCGTTCACGCCGGGGCTGGGGCAGACGCTGGTGACGGTGGCGGTGCTGTGCGTGGGCGTGTCCGCGTTCCTGTACGGGCTCAACTTCGTCGTCACGGTGGTGCGCTGCCGGGCGCCGGGGATGACGTGGGGCCGGATGCCGCTGGTGGTGTGGGGGCTGTTCTACGGCGCGGTGCTCAACGTGCTGTTCGTGCCGGTGCTGGCGGCGGCCACGGTGCTGCTGCTGTTGGACCGGGTGGCGGGCACGCAGTTCTTCATCGCGGGCGCGGCGGCGGTGGGCGGGGGCGGCGACCCGCTGGTGTACCAGCACCTGTTCTGGCTGTTCGGCCACCCAGAGGTCTACATCCTCATCCTGCCCGCGTGGGGCATGGTGGGGGACTTCGTGGCGTTCTTCAGCCGCAAGCCCGCGCACGGCTACCGGATGACGGCGGGGGCCATGGGCGTGGTGACGGCGCTGAGCGGCGCGGTGTACGCGCACCACCTGTTCACCAGCGGGATGGCGCCGGTGCTGGGGCGCACGTTCATGGTGCTGACGTTGCTCATCTCGCTGCCGGCGCAGGTGATGTTCCTCAACTGGCTGATGACGCTGTGGCGGGGCAGCGTGCGGCTCACGTCGCCGATGCTCGCGGCGCTGGCGACGATGATTGTCTTCGGCCTGGGCGGCATCACGGGGCTGGCGCTGGGCGCGGTGGCGACGGACGTGCCGCTGCACGGGACGATGTGGGTGGTGGGGCACTTCCACCTGACGATGGGCGCGGCCAGCTTCCTCGCGGTGTTCGCGGGGCTCTACTTCTGGTTCCCCCGCATGTACGGGCGCACGTTGGATGAACGGCTGGCGAAGGTGCACGTGCTCCTGAGCGCGGTGCTGTTCATCGCCGTCTTCGGAGGCCAGCTGGTGGCGGGCTACGCGGGGCAGCTGCGGAGGCTCTATGACCCGTACCAGTACACGTTCCTCGCGCACCTGCTCACGTTGAACCGGTGGACCAGCTGGGCCGCGTTCGCGCTGGGCGCGGTGCAGCTGGTGTTCGTGGTGAACCTGGTGCGGACGCTCAAGTGGGGCCGGGCCGCGGAGCCGAACCCGTGGCGGGTGGGCACGCTGGAGTGGATGGACGCGGGCCCTGGCGCCGTGGTGCTGCGCGGGCCGCATGCGCTGTCGCAACCGGAAGTACAGGAGCAACTGGGTCGCGATTGGATTGGGCAGGCGGAGCCGCTGCCCTCGGGTGTGCCCGTGGCGGAGCCGGTGGCGACGCCTGTGCCCGGGGTGGAGGGCGCCGTCTAGCGGTGCTCCCAGAGGTCCACGCCGCCGCCGTCACCCGCGGGGAAGCGGCGGACGAAGCGCTGCTTGAACCAGGGGCGGCTCTGCGGCGTGAGCTGCCACTCTCCCCGCCAGCCGAGGACGACGAAGCGACAGGAGCCCAGCATGATGCGCAGGGCCTGCTGGGCCTCATCGGCGGAGAGGGCCTCGTCGGTGGTCTCGAAGCGGTCGCCGGAGCTCATGGCGTCCTGGAGCATGGTGGCGTAGCCGTCCACGATGGGCGTGGCGCCCGAGGGGAGCCGGCCCGCCGCGAGCGCCCAGCCTGGCTCGAAGGAGAAGAGGCACGCATCGGTCGGCACGTCGGCGCGGATGTGCTTCGCGAGCGCCACCACGTCCGGGGCCTGCAGTTGGGCGCTCTGGTAGACGTGCCGCGCGCCGGGGACGAACGCGGCGGCGAGCAGCAGCGCGGCCACGGCGCGTGAGGCCGTGCGGCCCCAGCGGGTGCTGAAGGCGTGGAGCACGGAAGCGCCCAGGCCCGCGAGCACGGCCTCCGAAGCGGCGAGGTGCGCGTTGTACTGGTTCCAGTAGGTCCGTGACGCGAGGAACAGGACCCCGCTGAGGACGAACGTGCAGGCGAAGAAGCGCGCGGCGGGGCGGTGCTCCGGAGCGGCACGGAAGGCGCGCACGCACGCGGTGCCCAGGCCCACGAGGGCGAGGAGGACTCCGCCCCAACGGCGCTCGTGGAAGATGTCGTGCAGGCGCATCCAGCGGTCCAGTTCACCGTCTGGCGGGCGTGCGGCCTGGAAGGTGATGACGTCGCGGATGAACTCGGAAGGGGCGAGCGCGGCCAGGGGGCCCACGACGACGGCGAAGGTGGCGAACGCGACGAGCACGGGCAGGAGTGCGTGACGCCAGGACTCCTTCCCCGGGCGTGAGAGCAGCGCGGCGATGAGCCACAGTCCTCCCGGAAGCTTCACGGAGATGGCGAGGCCCAGGAGCACGCCCGCGCCGATGCGGCGTGCTCGGGAGTGGGTGCCGGAGGTGAGCCAGAGGTTCGCGAAGCCCAGGCACAGGACGTTGAGCAGGGGCTCGAGGAAGGTGCCGCGCTCGACGATGGCGGCCTCCGGATACGCGGCATAGGCGAGCGCGGCCACGCAGCCCGCGAGCGGACCCCAGGCGCGCCAGGCGACCCGGCCGGCGAGGAACACGCACAGCGCGCCCACGGCGGCGGCGAGGTAGCGGGTGATTCCGTAGGCGGTGGCCGCGTCGAGCCCCAGTGTGAGCGCGGCGCCGGGAGCCCAGAGCAGAAGGCCTCCGGGCGGGTGCACGAAGATGAAGTCGCGGTAGGGCAGGTCCCCGCGCAGCAGGAGCGACGCGGCGGAGAAGTAGACGCCCTCGTCGTAGTCCATGGGGTAGCCCATGGCGCCGGAGCGATGGAAGAACGCCAGTGCGCGCAGCACCCAGGCGCCCAGCGCCACGATGATCAACGGCCAGAGGTCCAGGCCCCGTGAAGCGCGAGGAGGGGCGGACAGGGACGGCGCTGCGAGCGGAGTGGGCGCGGGTTCCATCGGGGCAGCGCGGCAGGCTACTACCGGTGGACCTGGACGCACGTGGGGTTCTTGCACCGTCGCGGCATGACGAGGCCCACCGGTGTGATGCATGGAGGTGATTCGGTCGATGGGCGCCGCTCCGAGGGACGGGGGGCCGCCCGGCTTCCTGGTGCTTTCCGCCGGGCCCAGGCATGCGAGAGTCCAGCCCCGTGAGCACGAACGACCCCGCCGGGACGCTGGCCTCCACGTCCCCTCAGCGCGACGAAGCGAACCTCTGGTTCGGGGTGGTCATCGCGCACGGCGCGGCGGTGATGCTCTTCTGCGCGATGGCCTTCAGCGCGGGCTTCTACCGGCTGCGCGGCTTCTGGCCTCCCGCGTCCGCGCGCCCTGGAGCACTCGTTCCCGCGCTGGCCGGTGGGCTCCTCGTCATCGGAGTCGTGTTGCTGCACGTCGCGCTCCGGCAGCCGCGACCGGGCCGGCTCACGTTCGCGGGAGTGCTCGGCAGCGGGGCGGGGTTCCTCGCGACGCAGGCGGCCTGGCTGCACGTGCTGTTCTGGTACCGGGACCTGCGCGTCCCCGACAGCGGCGTCTTCGCCTCCGCGCTGTATGGCCTGTCGGCGGTGCAGGCCGCGCACCTGGCGGTCGTGCTCGTGGGATTGCTGCGTGCGGGACTCCGCGTGCTGCGCGGTCAGGACGCAAGCGCTCCGTTGCGGCGCGCCCTGCCCGGCTGGTGGTGTTCGACGGTGATGTACGGCGTCCTCTTCGCGGTGGTGTACCTCCCATGAAGCCCACTTCCTGCTCCACTCGTCGGTCGTTTCGTGTGCTCGCCGTGCTCGCGTTGGGGGCGCTCGCTCCCGCGTGCCGCAAGGAGACGCCCACCTTCGAGCCCATGAAGCTCGCGGACGGCACCGTCATCCCCGCCGCGACGCTGGCGCGCGGATACGACGTCTACACGCACTACTGCGCGTCCTGTCACGGCGAGAAGGGCGACGGTCAGGGCCCCGCGGGCTCCGGGATGCGGCCTCCGCCGCGCAACTTCCACCAGGGCCTCTACAAGTTCGGAGGCGTGGCGGCGGGCGAACTGCCCACCGACGACGCACTGAAGCGCACGCTGCGGCGGGGCCTGCACGGCACGCCGATGTTCGCGTGGGACGTGCCCCCGGCGGACGTGGACGCCGTGGTGCAGTACCTCAAGACCTTCAGCCCGCGCTGGAAGCAGGAGTCCCCCGGCGCGGCCCTCGCCCTGACCGACGACCCGTGGAAGGGCCGTGAAGCCGAGGCCGTGGCGCGTGGCCGCACGGTCTACCACGTGGCCGGCAAGGGCAACGCGGGCTGCGCCAGCTGCCACGTCGCGTACCTGCCCCGAGCGGAGCTCGCCGCGCTCACGGAGAGCGTCACCGGCCGCAAGGTGAACCTGGCGAACGCGGATCCGTACACGGCGCTGCAGCGGGATTCGGACTACTCGCTCACCGTGGACGCGAAGGGCGAGGCCACGCAGTTCGCCAAGGTGCTGCCGCCGGACTTCCTCTTCCACCGCCTGCGCACCGTGTGGCCGCAGGACACCCGCGTGGAGGGCCAGCCGTACACCGCGCAGGCCCAGCGCGAGGACCTCTACCGCGTGATGGCCGCGGGCGTCGGCGGTGCGGCGATGCCGTCGTGGAAGGGCGCCATCCCGGAGGAGAACCTCTGGGCGCTCGCGTACTACGTGCAGAGCCTCATCGTGATGCACGACACCGGCGCCGCCCGCGACCTTCAGTCACGGTTGCGTGACTCGAAGGCACAGGAATAACGGATAGATGCAGCAACCTGAAAAGTAGGTCTTCCTGGGAAACTAATTCCCAGGCGTCGCGAAAATCCGGGCACTGATTTACCTCTTTTCCCGGAGTTTTAACCGTGACGACCTATTCCGTTCGCAGCGGCGACACGTTGAGCGGGCTCGCGCAGCGCTTCAGCACGTCGGTGTCTTCGCTCCAGAAGACGAACCACATCGCGAACGCGAACCTCATCCGCGTGGGCCAGAGGCTGACGGTCCCGGACGGGTTCCAGGCGGCGCCGTCGAAGGCGGGCAGCTACACGGTGCGCAGCGGGGACACGCTGAGCGGCATCGCGGGGCGGCACGGCACGACGGTGGGGGCGCTGGCGAAGGCGAACGGCATCGCGAACCCGAACAAGATCTACGTAGGCCAGCGGCTGACGATTCCGGGCGCGGGTGGAGGCGCGGCGCCGGTGACGTCGAAGCCGCCGTCGTCCGGAGGCGCTTCGTACACGGTGCGCAGCGGGGACACGCTGAGCGGCATCGCGGGACGGTATGGGACGACGGTGGGGGCGTTGCAGCAGGCGAACCACATCGCGGATCCGAACAAGATCCAAGTGGGCCAGAAGCTGACCATTCCGGGCCGCACGGGTGGCTCGGGCGGGACGTCGAAGCCGCCTCCGTCGACGGG